>DATMLR010000380.1:0-8595 GCA_035570015.1 Puia sp. | reverse complement strand
TTATGATCGATAAGGGACCGAAGGTCAAGATTGAAGATATCACGATCTTCGGCAACCAGCAGATCCCGAGCTCGAAGCTGAAGAAGCAGATGAAAGATACGAAGGAGGTCAGCAGGCTGACCTTGTTCCCGGCGCCCAATATGACGCCTTACGGGCCGCATGATACGGTCACGCTCCGGCAATATATCAACAACTGGGGTTTCCTGTCGTTTACCGCTTCGAAAGAATTCCTGGACCCATATTTCCGCTTCAAGCTGTTCAGCTCGTCCAAATTCAATCAGGCCAAGTATGATGAAGACAAACAGCACATACTCGACTACTACAACTCCCAGGGCTACCGGGATGCGACAATCGTCCGGGATACGACGCCTACTAAGAATGGAATGATGAAGATCGCCATCCAGGTAGATGAAGGCGCGAAGTATTATTTCGGGAATATCGCCTGGAAAGGGAATACCAAATATTCCGACTCGATCCTCAACCTGGTCTTGGGCATTCATAAAGGCGATGTTTATAACCTGGATATCCTGAATAGGAAGTTGGGTAAACAGGTAACCCAGGAAGGCGGTGGTATCAGCGATCTCTATATGGATGACGGCTATTTGTTCTTCCAGGTCACCCCCGTCGAATCGGCTGTTTATAATGACACGATCGACTTCGAGATCCGGATGACGGAAGGTCCGCAGGCGACGATCAAAAACGTTACGATTTCCGGGAACGATAAGACAAACGAATATGTCATTCGTAGGGAGCTGTTCACAATCCCGGGGGATAAGTTCAGCCGGCAGGATGTCATCAGAACGACGCGACAGATCGCGAACCTCGGCTTTTTTAACCAGGAGAAGATCGCTCCGGGGATCAATCCCAACCAGGATGACGGAACGGTGGATATCAACTGGACGGTGGAAGAGAAGTCGGGGAACCAGCTGGAGCTGTCCGCGGGCTGGGGCGGTGGGATCGGCCTGACGGGTACGGTTGGGGTCACTTTTGCCAACTTCTCGATCCGGAATATCTTCCATAAAGAAGCCTGGCAGCCGCTGCCGGAAGGGGATGGTGAGAAGCTGAGCCTGCGTATCCAGTCCAACGGTAAGGCCTATCAGTCTTACAATTTCTCCTTCACACAACCCTGGCTGGGTGGAAAGAAACGGAACTCGTTGACAGTCAGTCTATATCGAAGCATATTCCGGACAGGAGGCTATAATTTCCGGACCAGCACGTATTCGTTCAGCGATTCCAATTCCTTGAAGAATTTCGGGGTGACGGTCGCGCTGGGCAAGCAGCTGAACTGGCCGGACAATTTCTTTACACTGACGTATTCCGTTAATTATACGCAATACGATCTGACGAACTATCCTTTGTTTACGCAGGCCTTCCGAAATGGCCGGTCGACAAACTTCAGCTTCAAGGTCGCGCTCAGCCGGTATAATCTGGATCAGCCCATTTATCCGCGCTCCGGTTCGAGCCAGCTGTTGAGTGTTCAGTTTACCCCACCCTATTCGGATATCGATCACGGACTGACACAGGCGGATAGCTATAAGTTGCCGGAATATCATAAATGGCGGTTTACGAGCGACTGGTATTTGCCAATCGGCGATGCGACGGGTACGGACAAGAGCCGGCAGTTCGTAATGAAGATCTCGGCCAAATATGGATTCATGGGCCGGTACAACCCCGCGCTTGGATTCTCGCCGTTCGAGCGGTTCCAGCTGGGCGACGCAGGTCTGACGAACAATTTCGGACTGTTGGGATACGATATTATATCTCAACGAGGATATCCGGTCTATCAGAACTCGAACCCGAAGGTCAATCCCGATCAGCAGCAGGCGACGCAGTTCTTTGTCCTGTTCAACAAGTACACCATGGAGCTTCGCTATCCTTTCACCACCAATCCCAGCAGCACCATTTACGGGCTGGCCTTCTTTGAAGCGGCGAACGGGTGGTATGACTATACCACGTACAATCCGTTCCAGCTTCGCCGGAGTGCCGGTCTGGGCATGCGCTTCTTCCTGCCGATGTTCGGGCTGATCGGGTTCGACTACGGTGTTGGTCTGGACCGGATCCAGAACGGGTCAATCAAGGACGCTACCCGGTTTACGTTTTTGTTGGGGTATGAACCGGACTAAAAGGCCCGGAGGGCCTTTCGGGCCGAAGGCCCAATCGTAATATGGTTTGCGCCGGAGCGTAAATTTTTGATAAAGCGCGGAGGCGCAAACTTTAAATGATTAACTTACCTGCCTAAAATTTTCTAACCATGAAGAAGCTATTGCTTTCCGCCGTCTGTCTTTTAATGATTGCGGCGGCCGCTTCCGCTCAGAGCTATGCCGTCGTAGACACCAAGTATATCCTGGAGAAGATGCCGGAATATAAGGATGCGCAGAAGAAGCTGGACGAGACCTCCGCGATGTGGCAAAAGGAGATCGATGACAAACAGGCCACGCTGACCAAGATGTATAAGGACTATGATGCTGAGAAGGTTATGCTTAGTGATACGTTGCAGAAGAAGCGGGAGATCCAGCTGTTCAATATGGAGAAAGAAGTTCGGGACCTGCAGCGCAAAAGGTTTGGTTACGAAGGGGATCTGTTCAAGCTTCGGCAGGAGCTCGTAAAGCCGATCCAGGACAAGGTCTTTAATGCCATCCAACAACTGGCCGTTAACAGAATGTACGACTTTATTTTGGATAAAAGTGAGGGAATTACTGTTATATTTGCCGACCCCAAGCTGGACAAGAGTGAGGACGTGCTGAAGAATTTGGGCATTAAATAAAATTATTATACAAGTAAATAAACAAAAACTCTAAAAAAAACAATGAAAAAGATTGTTACCGTTCTGGCGGTGGTTATGGGCCTTGTATTAGTGGGCAATTCAACAAAGGCGCAAGCGAAGATAGGGACGATAAGCCTGGCCGAACTGATCCCGACTATGCCGGAATACAAGAAGGCGGACACCGCCATGAATGAATTTAGCAATGCATTGCAACAGCAATATCAGGACTTGGTCAATGAATATCAGCAGCAACAGACGCTTTTGAGTTCCAAGGATACCGCTAAATATACATCGGCGCAGTTGGAGATCAAAAGAAAGGACCTCTCCGATCTGTTGGGCAAATTGCAAAACTGGCAGACGACGGCTCAGCAGATGTCTCAACAGAAGCAGCAGGAACTGCTGACCCCTATTCAAAAGAAAGCCCTGGATGCGATCCAGACGGTAGCAAAGGAGAATGGATATTCGTATGTCATTTCAAAGGATCAGCTGCTGGTCTCGCCGCCTGCGGACGACATCCTCCCCTTGGTGAAGAAGAAGTTGGGATTGAAATAGAAGTTTTTTAGCTCATGATACACGCGCCGGAGCCGAGCTCCGGCGTTTTATTTAAATATGAAGAGAAACCCCATAGGCGTATTCGATTCGGGTTACGGCGGCCTTACCGTCTTGAAAGAGCTGGTGGCGCGGCTTCCCCAATATGATTATATCTATTTGGGGGACAATGCACGTGCGCCATATGGAAATCGGTCCTTTGAAACCGTTTACGAGTATACGCTTCAATCTGTGAAGTGGCTGTTTCAGCAAGCCTGTCCCCTGGTAATATTGGCGTGTAATACCGCTTCGGCCAAAGCGCTTCGGACGATCCAGCAGGTAGATCTTCCGAAAATAGCCCCCGATAACCGGGTTTTGGGGGTGATCCGGCCGACCACGGAGAAGATAGGCAACTTTACCCGTACCGGCAACGTAGGGATATTGGCGACCAGGGGAACAGTCCTGTCAGGGTCATACCCGATCGAAATCGCAAAATTTTATCCCCGGATACACGTATATCAGCAAGCTTGTCCCTTATGGGTGCCGCTGATCGAGAACAATGAGCATAACAAGCCCGGGGCCGATTATTTTGTTAAGGAATATATGGACGGCTTAAGGGCCCAAAACGCGGATATCGACACAGTCTTGCTTGCTTGCACGCATTATCCCCTGCTGAAAGAGAAGATTGGGCAATGCCTGCCCGCCGGCAGTCAGCTGATTGCGCAAGGCGAGATCGTAGCCAACAGTTTGGCGGATTATTTGCAACGTCACCCCGAGATCGAGACGCGGTGCAGCCGCCAAGGTGAAAGGCATTTCTATACGACCGACTCCACGGAAGATTTCGATAATCACGCGAGTATCTTCTATGGCGGGGAGTTACGGTCTTCGCACGTGCTGTTAACCTAAAGGCTCCGCCCGCGACGCTAAACGGCCTCCGCCCGCGACGCTAAACAAATAAAGGAAATGAAAAAAGTCATTGTCTATATCGCGCTTGGAATTACAGCTACCCTTACGGGGTTCGCCTGTCACAAGTATACGAGTGTCGAGAACGGCAATGGACTGCCCGCGGATATGGTGGCGACAATCAATGGCGTATCCTGGGCGGCGGCGGATAGCACCCAAACGGCTGTAGTTTCGCAGGGTTCCGTCACGGTCTCTGGGATCAGTACTGACGGCCAGGAGATTAGCATAACGCTAAACGATACGGTGGTTGGACTGTATGTATTGAATCAGACTTCCGCTTCCCTGGCCGTTTATGCCAACCTGGATTCTGTCGGCAGTTATGCCTGGTCCACCAACCAGGGCAGCGACACCGCTCAGGCCGGCGGTACCGTCAACGTGACGGCAATCAACACAGTCAACCGGACCGTTTCGGGGATATTCAGTTTCAAAGTCTACCGGAATTCGGATGGAAGTCAGAAGGATATCACGGCAGGGATATTCTATAATATCCCGTATGCAGGTCAGTAGGCGCCTTCGCTAAAGCTTCGGCGCCCGAAGGGGTAGATCGAGCGGTCCGGCAGGGATGACGGGTTCGGCCGGTTTTTTTTGAATTTTTCCCGCTTTTTCCCTAGTTTTGCATCCCTTTCACCGGCGACGGGATGGTGCCCTTCGTCATGATCGAAATAAGAAAACGTTAAAAATCATTCAATGAAGCGCACATTTCAACCGCATAGACGTCGCCGCAAGAGTGTTCACGGGTTCCGCGAGCGCATGCAGACGGCCAATGGCCGCAAGGTCCTGGCCAGTCGCCGGAAGAAGGGTCGTAAGAAACTGACCGTTTCTGACGAATCGAGATTAAAGTAGGATATTACGCGTCAATTTACCTGGAATAAAAAGGAGAAACTCAAGAGCCGGAAACGGATCGAACGGGTTTTTAAGGAAGGAAAGGGTCTCACGCTCTTTCCTTTTAAAGTTTTGTGGCTGCTGCAGCCGGACTCACCCTTGGCGAAATCACCGGTACAAGCCGGGTTTGGAGTAAGTAGCCGGCACTTCTCCAAAGCAGTGGACCGCAATCGCATCAAACGTCTAAGCCGGGAAGCATATCGGCTTCAGAAGCAGCCCCTGTTTCAGCGATTGGAGGAAAAGGGGTTGTGCCTCGCGGTCTTCTTTATCTATACCGGGAAAGACCTTCCCGACTATGCTACCGTAACTCACAAGATCGGTGTAGCTTTACAAAAGCTTATCAAGGAAATTTCATGAAGGTCGTACGAAGTTTCGTCAGCGTCGTACTGCGCATCCTGGGGCTTCCGCTGATTGCCCTCATCCGGGTTTATCAATGGGGGATCTCCCCGCTGCTGGGGCCGCGCTGCCGGTTTACGCCGAGCTGTTCCCACTATGCGGTCGAGGCATTGCAAAAGCATGGCCTGATCAAGGGCTTTTGGCTGGCCATCCGGCGGATCGCCCGTTGTCATCCCTGGGGCGGACATGGAGCGGACCCGGTGCCATAAGGCGCGCCCAGCGCCATGAGGCGGACCCGGTGCCCGATCCCGGAAGGGTTGCTAGTTGATGTCTTTGAGAAGCTTTTCGACCACCTCCCGCTCCTCCGGGATGGTATAGAATTTATAGATCTCCGGCACCGAGCCGGCATCGAATGAGCCGGGGATGGAGGTATATGGGCCAAAGACCTTTGCGTTGGTTTCGGCAGTGATCCTTACAATCTTCCCCGGGGCGATGAAATAATTCCGGTTGGCTTCGCTGACATTCTGGTCCTGCATGAGTTTCTGCAGGCTGTCGATACTTTTCTTCAGCTGATCCTGAGTGATGTGAAGGGGCCCATTGTCCGCCCCGACATGGCGATAGCTGCCGATGACGGTATCCGTCTTCAAGTTGAGGATATACAAGCCGTCGTCCGTCGCCGTAATGCTCACCTTACCCAGCGGAGATTGCACATCCAGGGTCACCGGGCTGCCCGTACTGAAATCCAGCTCCTGCTCATGGTGCGTGGTGCCCTCGGATACGGTGATGTGTTGTTTGCTGTCGTCGACTTGAATGTCGCTGCTGGCATAAACGAGGATCTTTTTTTCATGACTTTTGCAGGCGCTCAGGCCTACAAGAACCGTCAGGAACAGAAAGGAGTGGAATTTTTGCATAGACATGTGTCATTTTCTCGGAAAAAGCCCGGACCTCGGGAAAAGGCCAGCCCCGGCAATGGAGACAGGGCTGGACCCGCGAATATACGTCCGGACCCGCGAATATACATCTGGACCCGCGAATATCCGCGCTTATTTGGCTCCGGCAAGTTTGGCCGCGGCAGAATAGTGCTCCGCGACTTTATCCCAATTGACCACTTTCCAGAAGGCCCCCAGGTAATCAGCGCGTTTATTCTGGTATTTGAGGTAGTAGGCGTGTTCCCATACGTCGACACCCAGGATCGGGGTTCCCTTTATTTCCGCGACATCCATCAGGGGATTGTCCTGGTTAGGTGTGGAACTGATCTCCAGCTTGCCATCCTTACGGATCAGCCATGCCCAGCCGCTGCCAAAACGGCCCACACCGGCGGCGGTGAACTTTTCCTTAAAGGCATCGAAGCTGCCAAACGTCGTATGGATGTCGTCGGCCAGCTTCCCGGATGGAGCACCGGGAGCATTTGGTGCAAGGATCTCCCAGAAGAAGCTATGGTTCCAGTGACCACCGGCGTTATTGCGTACCGCCGGACTTATCGCACCGGCATGCGCCACCAGCTCTTCGAGGGATTTGCTTTCGTTGGGCGTTCCGGCGATAGCCTTATTCAGATTATCGATATAAGCCTGGTGATGTTTGCCATAATGGATCTGCATGGTTGTTGTGTCGATGTGCGGCTCCAATGCATCGAATGCATATGGCAACGCGGGGAGTGAAAATGCCATAAACGAATGTTTTAATGGTATAAAAAAATGTTTTGCGTCAATACGTGACCAAAGGGGATAACAAACCTACGCAAAAAAAGTTAAAACCGCGGGTCAGCGTTTGTTTGAAAAGAATTTTCGCATCAGGTCCGCGGACTGGTTGGCAAGCACCCCTTTAACCACCGCGGTTTTTGGATGGAAGGGCCAGTTGATGAGCGGAGCGGACGGGTTTCCCCGGCGATAACCATTTTTTTCGTCGTCTGCGCCATAGACGACTTTCCCGATCTTACTCCAGTAGAGGGCGCCGGCGCACATCAGGCAAGGCTCGACGGTGACGTACAGGGTGGCGTCCGGCAGGTATTTGCTGCCCAGAAGGTTAAAAGCAGAAGTCAACGCGATGATTTCCGCATGTGCAGTGCAATCGTTAAGCCGTTCGGTTTGATTGTGGCCGCGTGCGATAATACGATTGTCCTGGACAACGACGGCACCGATGGGGATCTCGTCTTCGTCGAAGGCGCGTAAGGCTTCATCAAGCGCTCGGCGCATGAAATATTCATCGTCCACTACGTGCAATGATGGCATTCTGATAATATCGTCTTCGTTCATTTCATGCGGTTTCGTTATTATTTCAGCTGCATCCTCGCCAGGTTCGGGTTAACAATAACCCGGTCGTGTTCGAAGTCCAGCTTCAGCCGCCATTTCTGGAGGGTAGAGACGCCGATGATTGCTTCTTCAGTGAGGCCGGGAACGATTAGAAATTCGTCCGAGAGAACGATGTCTTCGATAATAAAATCAAGCCGGACAGCTTCCGTTACCTCGATCACGTGTGCAGTGCTGGCAGTCGATAGATACCTCATCCGGCCCATATGGACCGGGGTCTCTATATCTTTGACGCAATCGGGATGGATACAAGAGAAATGGGCGCCGGTATCGAACAGCGCCGTTAAATGCTTTTCTCCTTTCGACCCAACGAAAAGGAGTGGCAGTTTCAGAATAGACATAGAATAAAAATTTAGGTTATCGACAAAGGTAAAAAGTAGAAAATTAAATTTCCCCAAAACTTTTTTTGCGGTCAACTTGAAGAAGGATTCAATCAACTTGACGAAGCGTCCGCTTAATACGCGCAATCGCCGACCTGTTCACCGGAGAATTCGGCCACTATACGTTGTGGAACAAAGCCGGCATAACGCTCCTGAATTTGCGACAGAACGCTTTCGATCTCTTCCAAAGTTTTCAATTGCACAAGCTGGTTCCGGAATTCCTTGATATGAGGGAAACCTTTCAGATAGTTGGTATAGTGACGACGCATTTCGAGGATCCCGACAACCGGACCTTTCCATTCGATCGATCGGGTCAGATGATCGCGGATGGCGTCGCAGCGCCGCCCGATCGTAGGCGGGGGCAGGTATTCGCCGGTCTCGACATAATGTTTGATCTCATTGAAGATCCAGGGATAGCCGATTGCGGCACGGCCGA
>DATMLR010000379.1:0-5492 GCA_035570015.1 Puia sp. | reverse complement strand
GCCATCCTTGCCGAGCGGCTTGGTGCGGCCGCTGTCCTGGCCATCGACAATGACGACTGGAGCATTGAAAATGCGGAGGAAAATATAATGGAAAATAATTGTATGAGAATTAAAACCCGGAAAAGCGATAAAATACCCGTTGGAACCACTTTAAATATCATATTATCAAATATTAATAAGCATGTTTTGGTTCACCAGATGCCACAAATTGGGCAACAATTGGCGGAGGGGGGCGTTATATTGATGAGCGGCCTGCTGCAGGAGGATTTTGAAGATATTGAAAATGAGGCAGGTAGCTGCAGATTATCCGTATTCGGCCGGATGACAAGAGGCAATTGGATCTGTCTCAAAATGGAAAAGTCAAATTAAGTAGTTGAAAGCGAGAGGTTCGGAGGCTTTTTTCATTATATTTGTTGTCCGCGGGCGTCCCGCAAGGGATGCCGGCCGAAGGCCCAACATCAGACGCGCATCGCGAAGAGGTATTTTTCGTAAGAACCGATGAGCGATGCGCCATCAACCAACACACACGAATGAAGGAAGTTCTACTCATCTTTCTGGCGTACCTTATCGGCTCAATTCCAACCGCTGTGTGGGTAAGCCGGTATTTTTTCGGGATAGATATCCGGGAATACGGAAGTGGTAACGCCGGTGCTACCAATACCTTCAGGGTCCTTGGCTCCCGTTGGGGTACAATCGTCATGGCGGTCGATGTTCTGAAGGGGGTAGCCGCCACCAGCCTCTATATCCTGGTCCCATATTATTTGCACGATGAGACCGAGCGTA
Source organism: Puia sp. (assembly GCA_035570015.1). GTDB lineage: Bacteria > Bacteroidota > Bacteroidia > Chitinophagales > Chitinophagaceae > Puia. The sequence goes on along the minus strand of DATMLR010000379.1, from coordinate 4,709 downwards.
CCAATTTTATGGTTGGTCTCGGCCTTGCTGCGGTAACCGGCCATATTTTCCCGATCTGGGCGGACTTTCGCGGCGGGAAAGGGGTAGCCACTCTATTCGGGATGATCATCGCGATCCAGCCCCTTGCGGCCGTATGCTGTGTGGCTGTGTTCCTGCTGGTCCTTTATCTGACCCGCTTCGTCTCCCTCAGTTCCATCCTTGCCAGTGTAGCTTTCGCTGTCCTCATCCTTTATATCTTCGATGCGCACGAGACCTTATATAGGGGGTTTGCCATCGCCGTTGCCCTGCTGGTTGTCCTCACCCACCAAAAGAATATATCCCGGCTGATCCGTGGCAACGAGAACAAAGTACCCATCCTGCGATACCGCGACAGACGCCGCCATCGCAGGCACTTGAATTCGCCCGGCAAGGAATCAAATTTTTCGTAGTTTTGTGATCCCCACATGGGAAACGCACTTTAATATTCTATTCACAGCAATCAAAAACTGTCCGGAATGTCTCAGACTCTACTGGAGAAACTCCAATACAAGGACGAAAGAAACCTGCTGATCCAAGGCCTGCCATCCTCCATCGAAAAACAGTTTGTCAAGCTAGCCTTCGCCAAGAATCTCACTCCTTTATTAATGACCAGGAAAATCGATTTTGCGCTGGTTTTTGCGGTAAATGAACAACAATTGCGCAATATTGTTCGGGAACTTCTCCCCGCCCTCCAGCGTGACGCCAAATTCTGGGTCGCTTATCCCAAGGTCGGCTCCAAGATCGCCACGACGCTCAACCGCGACTGCAGTTGGAGTTGTATCACCGGCGCCGGTTTTGAGCCGATGCGCGATGCCGCGATCGACCACGTGTGGACCGCGATCCGTTTCAAACGAACCGATGCGGTGCGGGTCCTTGCCAAGGCTGCGATCCGGGAGGCTGCCCTCGAGACCGCCGGGGTTGACCACGTCGGCCGGGTCGTTAGTCCCCCCGCAGGTTTCCCCAAGGAGCTGCACCAAGGGGCGTCCCCGCGGACCCGTCCCCGCAGGCTGGGGAAGTCCATCTCTTAACCAGAACCTCCTATGGCAGTCTTCAGCAGGCAGGGTTTAATAACCGAATTATTAGACCGGACCGAACTGATCAAGGCCGGCTCCGCGGCTTTCTTTCGATTGACCGATGAACAGTTGGGTTTTTCATCCGGCCCGGGAATCTGGAGCATCGCCGAAGTATTCGCCCATCTCAACCTTTCCAACGAGATCTATATCCGATACATCCTCCCCCGGGTCACGCTGGCGCCAGACCACCATTCGGATGAGTTCAGAAGCAGCTGGCTGGGTGATTGGGCCTATGAGAAGATCGTGCCGCGGGCCGACGGCAGCATCTTCAAGATGAAAACGGCAAAGTCCGTGCTCCCGGTTAAACCCACAGAAGACCTTAAGGAAGTATTGCATACTTTCCATCGAACCTGTGACGCCATGGATGACATCCTCCGGCACTCTGCCACCAAAGACCTGCGCCGGATTCGCATTCCCTTTCACTTCATTCCCTTTCTTAATTTCAGTCTCGGCGAGACCCTGCGGCTCCTGATTGCGCATAACGAGCGGCATCTCCTGCAGGCGCAACGCCTGGTACCGGCGGTCACCTGAGGTACACCGTACACGCCGTCACCTGAAGTATGTCATTCCGACCTCTTTTGCAAGCGATCTTGCGATTTCTTTGAGATGATTGTGGGTATCGGCGAGAATCAACCATTCCTCCTGGGTATGGGGCTTGAGCAAATCCCGTTGATTCTCTTCCATCAGGCGCATAATTTTTTTATATCGGAGATACCGCATGCTTGAACGAACATCCTCTCTGTAAAGCTCTTGTGGACTTGAGATTTTCCCTTCATAATGGTTCTTCCAGTTGGGGCTAAGCTCATACTTAAAGTCGACTACCGAAACCGCCAGCATGCTTAGCTCCTGATCCTCATGATACAGAAAGTTTTTGAGCGTCGGCTCCAATCCACTCTCATACCAGTCTTTGTAGATATCCATGATCCTCAAAAGCCGCTTATTGTCGATCATCTCGTAGAGGTCGGCACATTCGCTGAAAATATAGTCGGCGACTGAAACCTGCTCATCCCAGGGCTTTAATCCATACTCCATCAGGCTTCGAATCACCCCTCTTTCGTTCTGTTCATGCTTAAACAGAAGGCTCAGCGATTCATCATCCGCCGGCACCGCATCTGCCGGCTGCTCTCTGGCATCGGCTGTTGCAGCCGCCTCCTGCGCGGCCGCGCGGTTCTCCTGCTTCGTTACCCGGTCCCGGATGAACTTGTTGACCAACGTATGCATCCCGGCCTCTTCGATCCGCAGGATCTCCGAACACTGCCGGATATAGTCCTGCTGGCGCGTAAAATCTTCCGCCTTATTGATCCGCGAGATCGTCTCGGCCATCCGGTTGACCACCTCCGCCTTCTTATTGCTATCGCCGCCGGCATCTTTGAGTGCAACTTCCAGCTGGAACAGGATAAAGTCTTTTTTATTGGCGGCTATGAAGTCTCTGAATGCGGAGGCACCCACCTTTCGGACATAGCTGTCAGGGTCCTCTTTGTCAGGGATCAGCACCAGCTTTACATCCAGACCTTCTTCCAGTGCCATGTCCAGACCGCGCAACGCCGCTTTGATCCCCGCATTGTCCCCGTCATAAATGATGGTCAGGTGATTGGTATATTTCTTAATCAGCCGCAGCTGATCGACCGTCAGCGAAGTGCCGCCGCTGGCAACCACATTCCCGACGCCGGCCTGGTGTAGGGAAATTACATCCGTATACCCTTCTACCAAAAGGCATTCATCCTGGTTGTCGATGGCCTGTCTTGCCAGCCAGGATCCGTAGAGGATCTTGCTTTTGACATAGATCTCGTTCTCCGGCGTGTTGATGTATTTGGGCGCCCGGTCATTGGTACGAATGATCCGCGCTCCGAACCCAATGATCTTGCCGGTATGGTTGTGTACGGGGAAGATGATCCGGCCGCGGTAATTGTCCACCAGCTTCTCCTCACGCTGGACAACCAGACCAGTCTTTACCAGCAGCTCGGGATTGTATTGCGCGGCCACCGCGGCCCTCGAAAAAACATCCCGCTGGTCGGGATTATACCCCAATTGGAACTTGCGGATGATCTCGGCATTGAAGCCCCGCTCCTTCAGGTAGCTGAGCCCGATGTCCTGACCCTCATCCGACCCGAAGAGTGCATCCGAAAAGAATTTTTGCGCAAACCCGTTGATGATATACAGGCTCTCTGCGATCTGCTGCTGCTGACGCAGCTCCGGACTTAACTCCTTTTCCTCGATCTCTACATTGTATCGGGCGGCCAGCCATCGCAAGGCCTCCGCATAGGAATACTTCTCGTGTTCCATCAGAAAGCTGATCGTATTCCCACTCCTGCCGCAGCCAAAACATTTATAGATCTCTTTAACCGGTGAAACCGTGAAAGAAGGGGTCTTCTCATTGTGGAATGGGCAAAGCCCCAGGTAATTCACCCCCCGTTTCTTCAGCTTTACAAAGCCGCCGACGATCTCGATGATGTCGATCCTGCTGAGTATCTGCTGTATCGTTTGCTGTGCGATCATTGTTGCTAAATTACGCCAATATGTCGGCTTACGGCAGACCGTAAATTCTGCATAAAATGGGGTAGTTTTAACAATAATAAATTACATTTATTTACGATTTATAGATAGGTAAAACTGATAAATCCACCGTCCTTTGAAAACAGGTTTCCATTCCGTGTTCTATGCGATCGTCTCCAACGGAGCAATTGTCTTTTGCTTCATTCCCTTCCTGTTCCTGGGCTGGAAAAATATGCGTCCGATCCGCACCTGGTGGGTGCTGGGCATCTATTGGCTGCTCAACGGGATCGATAATCTTCTGGAGCTCCGGTTCGCTTCCGGCTCGGCTGCCAGTCATCTATTTGTCCAGGACCAGGAGGTGAGTATCGCCTATACCGTGCTGGAAACGCCCCTGCTGCTGATGGCCTTCGCGTTGGCCAAACAAGGCCGCAGCCGGAAAGGACTGCTGCTGGTGCTTGCCCTGTTCATCGTGGCCGAGTCGATCCTGCTGCGTTTCCGCGGCCATGACGCCCTTGGTCTGATCATCGGATCAGGACTGGGGCTCATCATCCTATACAGCGTGGCGGGGTTATGGGACTACATGAAGAAAATGGAACACTCCCGGTTCGAGAATTCGATGGTCTTTATATATGCGTCCCTTCTTTTTTCGCAGGGAAGTATGCTGATCATCTATATTTTCGCTCATTTTCATCATGCGGCCGGCACGGCTGCGGGTGACGCGGACAGCTTCCTGCTCTACTACATCGCCCTGCTGCTTTCTGCCGCTATCGCCTGCGCAGGGCTCTGGAGCTACGGGATCCGCAAACCCCGTCCCCGTCCCTGGTCGGCTTCTTCCGGTTATTCCTCGTCCTCCTCGTAGTTATAGGTGTCCTGGCTATCATTGTAGATCGATTCCCAGGTCTTCACCTTGTCATCCTCCAGCAATTCGAGAATGTCAAAAATAGGATCCGTCTTTTTTTTCCAAATGGTCAGCTCCGTCTCGGCATAACTGGATACGTACATACAATGATCCGTTTCCATGTTCACCTTGATTAACCCGACCGATCCTTCCTCTTTTTCCTGGATCAGGTAGTAACAGCCCTTCTCCAACAACGCATACGAATACATACATCTCCTTTTTAAAAG
>DATMLR010000378.1:0-8068 GCA_035570015.1 Puia sp. | reverse complement strand
TGCGGGGATCTTCGTGTGCCTGGGGTTCGCGGGGGTCGTCGGCTGCAAGACGATCAATCCGGGTGAAGTTGGTTTTGTTGTTCACAAGGGGGTGATCCAACCGGGAATCCTATCGCCGGGGCGGCATCACTTCAATATTTTCTCTTCCAAAATTCTCAAGTTCAGCACTCGGATAACCGAGTATTCCACGATCATGACGCCGCCGACGAAGGAGGGGTTGGAGGTGAAAATGTATTTGACAGCCTTGTATCACATAAAGCCCGATGCGGCGCCGCAGATTTACACGCAGGTTGGTACGAATTATGGGCAGGAGATTGTCGTCAACAATTTCATGGCTATTGTGCGTGAATATACGATGACATATTCGGCGGTTGAGCTGCTTGGGGAGCGGGAGACGATCGAGCAGAATATTGAAGATCATCTGAGGGCGGTGGTTGCGCCTTATGGGATTGTGCTGGATGATGTTTTGGTGAAGGATATCGATATGCCGGAGCAGGTATTGCGCGCGATCGAGGACAAGGCCAAGGCGGATCAGGTCGCCAAGCTGACCAAACTGGAGTTGCAGACGAAACGGGAACAGGAAGATTTTGACCTGGAGACGCGGGCAAAAGAGTTGAAGTTTTCGCTGGATAAGCAGCGGAATGATTCGCTGATCATGCAGATCGATGCTAATTCAATCAGGAATTATCAGTTGACGATCGGGTCGTCGCTGACCGACAAGCTGCTGAAATATAAGAGTATTGAGGTAACGAAGGAGTTGGTGAAATCACCGAATGCGAAGGTGATCATCACGGATGGGAAGTCGATGATGGTGAATAATGTCGGGGAAAAATAGGGTTTGGCGGGTCGGGATTTCGCGGGGGCGGGATGGAGATTTATCCGACTACGGACATCGCGGTCGGGGAGGGGATAACCAAGGCATTTGCGCAGGTAAAGGGTTTTACCCGATTCCTTACCGGCGGAGCGGGCGGTTACTGGAGTTATGGCGGGAAGACATTCAAAGAGACCAAAATAGGATTTGCGGATAGTAATTTTCTTTCTTTCTTTTCGCTACCGCTGGTGGAAGGGGATGCGGCAACGGCGTTGTCGGCGCCGCTCAGTATCGTGATCAGCAGGACGCTGGCGAGGAAATATTTTGGGACTGAAGAGGCGCTTGGAAAATCGCTGGAGACGCCGGTAGGCCCCTGGAAAGTAACGGGTATCATGGAGGATATGCCAGAGAATTCCCATTTTCATTTTGACGGCATGTGCAGTCTGGCTACGATTCTTCCAAACGGGCATACGTGGAGCAATGCGGTTTACTATACCTATATTCAATTGGTGAAGGGCGCGGACCCGCGAAAGATCGAAGCGGGGATGCCGCGATTGGTGGCGAAGTATGTAGTACCGGAAGTACAACATGATGAAAATATCAGCCTTGCGGATGCGGAAAAATCGGTGAGCACTTTCCTGTTCAAGCTGCAGCCGTTGCGGAAGATACATCTTTACGGAAACAGCAATGCGGAGCTGGAGCGCAATGGGGACATCCACTATGTGTATATATTCAGCGCACTGGCTATCTTTATCCTGGTACTGGCGTGCGTCAATTTTACCAATCTCTCGACGGCTATTGCGACAAAACGGGGAAAGGAAGTAGGCATCCGCAAGGTGATGGGGTCAATGAAAAGACAGTTGATGAGCCAGTTTCTCGCGGAAGCGCTGCTGATGACTCTACTGGCGCTGGCTGTGGCGGTGGGGTTGGTGGCGGTGGCGGGGAAGTATTTTTCCTTTGTTTCGCTGGTGGATTACCGGTCGCTGGGTGTTCTTGTGGGGCTGTGGCTGGTAACGGGATACTGTGCGGGGATCTATCCGGCATTTTTTCTTTCCTCTTTCAACGTGATCCGGGTGTTGAAGGGGGATTTTGTTTCTTCGAAGGGAAGCGGCATCCCGCTGCGGCGGGGGCTGGTTGTTTTTCAGTTTTGGGTGTCCATTTCGCTTATGATCGCGACGTTGATTATCTATCGGCAGCTTCATTATATGCAGGATGTTAAGCTGGGATATGACAAAGACCAGATCATCTGTCTGCCGGATACCTATACGCCCCTAGGCCAGGATACCCGATTTGCGTTGCGCCAGAAGTTGATGCAGGACCCGCGGGTCGTCGATGTCAGTATTGGGTCGGCGGTTCCGGCGAGGGACGATCCGGGTGGAGGCCTGATCTATCCGAAGGATAAGCAATCGATCGGGAATGAGTCAACGATTACGGTGGGTATTTTTCACATTGACTACGACTATATACCCACGCTCGGAATGCGGATTACCCGGGGAAGGAATTTCTCGCGCGAGTTTGGATTGGACACGACCGGAGCTGCCGTGATCATCAACGAAGCGGCGGTACGCGCACTCGGCTGGAGTCATATCGATCCGATCGGCAAGATCGTTGTCGGATCCGATAATAATGCGTTTAAGGTAGTTGGGGTCGTGGCCGATTTTAACTATGTCTCCCTGAAACGGGAAATTACTCCTATGATGCTGATGTTCTATGATGGTCCGGGTACGGGAATGATTATTAAAGTAAACACACATGATATGGCGGCCTTCCTGAAAGATCTGGAGCAGCGATGGAAGGCGTTGAATCCGGGCGCGCCGTTTTCGTATTTCTTTCTTGATGAGCGGGTGGACAGGCTTTACGCGGGTGAGCAAAGGACGGCACAGCTATTTGGACTTTTTGCGGGTTTGTCCATCGTCATCGCGTGTCTTGGGTTGTTTGGTTTGGCGGCGTTTGCGACCGAGCAGCGGGCAAAAGAGATCGGCATCCGGAAGGTTCTGGGTGCTTCGGTGCAGCAGGTGCTGGTATTGGTGGCGAGGGAGTTTATTTTGCTCATTGGGCTTTCCTTTTTGTTGGCTGCTCCGTTTACGTGGTGGGTCATGCATGTTTGGTTGAGGGACTTTGCCTATCGGGCGCCGGTTGCGGCTTGGATATTTGTCCTGGCGGGTGGTGTGACGGCGCTGATCGCGCTGGTTACGGTAAGCTCGAGGGCGATGAGGGCGGCGCTGGCGAATCCGGTGGAGGCGTTGAGGAGTGAATAAATTACATAGTTAGAATATCGATCATGAGCCTGCGCCATGCGAACCGGGGTGCGTCGTTGACGGTGAGTGCAGGGCGCCGGAACGGAGGCCGGCGAGGTAGTGTTTTCGGAGGTAAGGCTAACTGCGGCGAATTCGCCATAGTTAGAAAGGGCGGGTAGGGACAAAATCGTTCCAGTTCTGCGAGACCTTTGGTCGTTCGCCCGGGTGAGGGTGGGGGTTGGCGCGGTGCGGCTATATTCATAATTATTTAATGATCGGTCAATGGTTCTTACGTAATTTGGCGTGGCCGGGAGCATCCCTGGATATAATTAATTTTCAATATGATGCGCAGCAGATTGTTCAGTTCGATTCTTCTTTCCACACTTTGCGGTTCGTTGTTGGCCCAGGAAGGTAGTCGGTTCCGCGCGGGGTATGAAGACAGCACCCTCATGGAAGGGGGTGCATTTACGCTGATGCCGTTTAACCGGCTGGTCCGGTCGGCGGGCAAGGTGGTCACGTTCGGGGACCCGAAAGTGGAGAACCACGCGCTTGATTTTTCCGTCATGCCGGATGGGCGCCACCTGGCGGTGGAAGACCGTTATGGGATTGCGGTGGTTGATGCAAGTACGCAGGAGATCGTTCAGCGGTGGACATATCGGGACGACCCTTCGTCGCAGGTGAAAGGGCTGATGAGTACGTATTCGGGGATCAAATCTTTTATCTATAACGGGCAGGTTTATCTCGTGTGGAGCGCGGGCACAACGCATTCGTCCGCGGTAATGATCGCGGCGTGGGACAGCACGGGAATCGGGAAGGTGAGCTCGCTGCCGATTGCTGCGGTGGCGCCGGCTGCGGCCGCGTTACCGAATGATATTGCGGTGCAGGTGGAAGGAGGTATTCCATTCCTGTATGTCGTGCTCAACGGGAACAATCAATTGCTGAAGATCCGCTTCTCCGACCGGCAGGTTGTCTGGACGGTCCCGACGGGTGAAGCGCCGTATGGGTTGAAGATCATCAACAATACCGTCTATGTAACGAATTGGGCCGGGCCGGTGGTGACCGACACCACGTTGGAACATGCCGGTACGCCGTGGGGCAGTGTCTATACCAACCCCGTCACGGGTGCTACGGCGAGGGGTAGTCTGTCGGTGATCGATGCTTTGACCGGGTCGCGGCTCGGCGAACTTAATCTGGGGCTGCATCCGAATGCGATCGTGGCCAGCCCGGACAGTGCGTTTCTTTATATCTGTAATGGCAATAGCGATAATGTGAGCGTGGTGGATGTCAAGCGGGGAGAGGTCGTCGATTCTATTCCTGTGGGACTTTTCTCGGGCAGCATTACTTATTATGGTAGTAGTCCTAATGCATTGGCGATCGATGCGAGCGGAACGACCCTATATGTGACGAACGGGTTCGACAATGCGGTTTGTGTGGTAAGGTTAGGCGCGAAACCTTCGGTTAAGGGATATATTCCCACGGAGGCTTATCCAGGCGGGATCGTCGTGATGGGTAATGAACTTTATGTTGCCAATATTGAGGCAAAGGGATCGCGCGTGCTGGCGCCCGTTCGGGCTCTTAAGGAAGATGTGGGAGGCGGGGTCTCTGGGGAAGCGTATACGATCCACCAGGAGATGGCCAGTTTGAGTATTATTCCGGTTCCGGGTGGCAAGGAGTTAAAGGCCTATACAAAACAGGTACGGCAGCAGAGTCTGTTCTTTCGCCTCGCACTGACCAACCGGGGCCCGCGGCGGCGAGTGGCGGCGAAGCCGGTCCCGGAGCGGATCGGGGAGCCCAGCCTATTCAAGCATGTTATTTACATCATCAAGGAAAATAAGACCTATGACCAGGTGTATGGGGACATTTCCGTGGGGAGGGGCGCGCCGGCACTATGTATCTATGGGGATAGCGTGACGCCGAATCAGCATCAGTTGGTTGGTAAGTATGGGCTGATGGACAATTATTATGCGTCCGGCAAATGTTCGGCGGAAGGACATCAATGGACGGATGCCGCGATGACATCCGACTATATCGAGAAGAGTGTCCGGGCGTGGTTCAGAAGTTATCCGCACCGGCAGGAAGATGCGCTGGTATACAATAAAAATGGCTTTATCTGGAACGACGCGCTGGACCATGGGAAAAAAGTACGGGTCTACGGAGAGGCGTGTACGACGCATTATGATCATTCGCTCACGTGGGCGGACATTTATAACCGGTATCAGGACCATGTGGATCAGGGATTTGTCAATTCCACGACGATTGGGCGGATCCGGCCGATCATTTCGCCGGCTTATCCGGATTGCGACAATCTGGTCTTCACCGATCAGCTGCGGGCGGAGATCTTTATCCATGACCTGAAGCAGGCGGAGCAGGCTCCGGGGGACAGTCTCCCCGATCTGATGGTGCTCTCGTTACCGGATGACCATACGGCGGGGATTTCGCCGAATTTCCCATTGCCGCAGGCCATGGTCGCCGACAATGACTTTGCGTTGGGCCGGATCGTGGAAGCGGTTACCCATAGCCGTTTCTGGGACAGCACGGTGATCTTTGTGACAGAGGATGATTCGCAGAGCGGCTGGGATCATATTTCGCCGTACCGGACGACGGGTCTGGTGATCAGTCCGTATTCGGTCCCGGGCCAGGTGATCCACACCAATTACAATCAGACGGGGATGGTGCGGACGATCGAGCAGATCCTGGGGATTCCGCCGATGAATGTGGTGGATGCGACGGCGTTGCCGATGTGGAGTTGTTTTGGGGCTCAGCGGACGGATAATGTTTATACCGTTGTGCCGAATCGAATCCCGTTGAACAAGATGAACAAAGGGATGGTGGGGTTGACGGGGAAGGAGGCTTATTATGCGCGGTTGTCGGCGACGCGGGCGTTCAAGGATGTGGATGGGGGGGAGGATGAACTGATGAACAGGATATTGTGGTTTGCGGCAAAGGGGGACATTCCCTATCCTAAGACCGGCGAATGATGCGGTCGTAGAAGCCGCCGTAGTTGTTGAGGCGCACGCCTTCTTCCCGGAAGAACTTTCCGGGGAAACCGAGGTCGATCGCGCTGGTTTCATTGAGGCGGATGATGTCTTCGGGTGGGAGGACGAGGTCGATTACTTTAAGATTTTCCTGTAATTGTTCAAGACGGGTGGCGCCGACGATCGGGATGCAGTTGAATCCTTGCTGACGTGTCCACTGCAGAGCTACGTTTCCGGGCTGGACGCCCAAACGTTCGGCGACTGCCATGACTTCCCGGGTGATGCGCGTGCTGTTGTTGTCGCGGCGGTTGGACTCGGGCTTGATGCGGCCCTGGCCGCCTTTTAGATATTTACCGGTGAGGGCTCCGCCGGCCAGCGGGGCCCAGGGGGTTACAGTCATCCCGAAGTGGTTGGCCATGGGGATGAGGTCGCGTTCGGGTGTACGTTGCAGGAGGCTGTATTCCACCTGGAGGGCGGCAAATTGGCTCAAGCCTTTTGCTTCCGCCTGCGTGTTTCCCATGCTTACGACCCAGGCGGGCGTATCGCTGATGGCGGCGTAATTCACTTTACCCTGGCGGATGAGGTCGTCGATCCCCCTCAGTACTTCCTCGATGGGGGTCAGGTCATCCCAGATATGGAGATAGAGCATGTCGATGAAATCGGTTTGCAGCCGTTTGAGGCTTTGCTCGACGCTGCGCATCATGTTTTTGCGGTTGTTGCCGCTGGCGTTGGGGTTGGTGTTGTTGTCGCGGAGGGAATATTTTGTCGCAATCACGAAATAGTCGCGGTCGCGGGGGTTGATGAATTCGCCGATGATCTTCTCGCTTGTCCCCAGCTTGTAAATATTGGCGGTATCGAGGAAGTTGCCGCCGGCGTTGGCGAAGGCTTCCATGATGGAGAAGCTGGTGGTTTTGTCGGCGCCCCAGCCGGATTCGGTGCCGAAGCCCATGGTGCCGAGGCAGAGTTCGGATACTTTCAGGCCGGTCCGGCCGAGGAGTTTATACTTCATCGAGATGGCGGTTTGGCCGCCAAAGGTAAACAGGAATTGGAAGATTGCAACGGCGGGGTGTCGGGAGGGCTGTTGGGACCGGTGTTGGGACGGGTGTTGGGAGGGATGTTGGGACGGGTGTCGGAATGGCTTATCGAGCGAGGCGGGTGTTGGGGATGCTGAGGGCGAGGTTTTGGTCGGCGTTCTTAACGGAAATGGTCGTTTGGTGGTCGTCGATGAGGGCAAAGACCTGAATATGTTCGTTGTGGTGGGCTTGAAGGGCATGGCCGAGGAGGTTCCAGAGTTTGAAAGCGATGATGTTCTCTTCGGCGATAAAACATAGTCCCTGCGGTACGCCGTTAAGGATGACGTTGTTCCGGCTGCGGGCAAGCGGTTGGAGGCTGGTGAGGAGCTCGTTGATGAGCTGGTGGAGCGAGACCTTGATCCGGCGGTGGGTAGGTTCGAAGTTTTTCATAAAATAAAAGTTTTGCGGGTAAAATCGATGGGTGCAAAGGTAGGGCGATGGAGGGTATGGGTAATCAAGAAAGAGAGCGTGTTTGCGGAAATAAAGGAGAACGAAACTAAGGATACATGTTTTCATGTAAAAATGTGGGGGGTAGAGGACGAATAGTTTGGAGGCGGAAGTTGTGTTTGGAAAGAAAAAAAAGTTCGCAAAATGCGAATTTTAGGTCTTGCGGAGGCCAGTCGCGGAAGTCTGGAGTTCAACCAGCAGACGGGAAGACGATGATAAGTTGTTGACTCTGATTAGATAAAGAAATTGGATTTCATGAAACGCGAGAATGGGCTAATTGCATTCGTCACTGAAATTCGCATTTTGCGAACTTTTTACGACCGGGAATCGCAGGTCGGCGGAGCAGTCCTGAAGTGCGCATGGGTTAAGGTTGCGAGATTGGCATAAATTCGCGATATGGGGATTGTTAAAATTCATAATGGGCGGGTCCTGACGCCGGGGGGGATTCTTCCGGGGGGGACGGTGGTGGTGCGGGATGGGGTTATTGATGCTGTGGTGGCGGAGGATGTTGAAGTTTCGGGGGCG
>DATMLR010000377.1:0-5764 GCA_035570015.1 Puia sp. | reverse complement strand
ATGAGGTTGAAGGCTTCCATCATGGCATTGGTGGAAGAGGCGCAGGCGCTGGTTACAGCGAAATTTGGCCCACGGTATCCATGCCGCATCGAGATATGTCCGGCCGCGATATCAAGGATCATCTTGGGAATGAAGAAGGGGTTGAACCGTGGGGTCCCGTCACCCTTTGCGAAATTGATAACCTCGTCCTGGAAGGTGATCAGCCCGCCGATCCCGCTTGCAAAAACAACCCCGACCCTGTCCGGGTTCACCCGGTCGCCCGCGATGTCCGCATCCTTAACCGCTTCGTCGCTGGCGGCAAGGGCAATCTGGGTATACCGGTCTACCTTGCGGGATTCTTTTTTGTCCAGGTATTGGAGAGGGTCAAATCCTTTCAACTGACAGGCAAACCGCGTCTTGAATTTGGAGGCATCGAATAAGGTGATTGGACCTGCGCCGGATACGCCGTTCAGCAATGCTGCCCAATAATCAGAGGTAGTGTTGCCGATTGGAGTAAGGGCGCCGATCCCCGTTATGACGACTCTTTTCAAATGCATATAGGACTTTTCTTGGGCTTCGCGTTGCTCGCCCGGGGCGAACCGTTTCCGTCGGCTCGATTGTTGTTTAAGGAATAAATCCGCCTTCTAAGCCCTGATGCTTGAAAGGCGGATCCAGCGAATTTATTACAGCGAACCAATAATTGCGATTGCAGTCTTAGCTTACCTATTCTTCCCCACACTTACCCATTCTTCCCTCCTGACCTACTCCTACCCATTCCTACTTTGCGTGCTCTTCCAGGTAGGCGATGGCCTGACCTACAGTGGTAATGGTCTCAGCCTGTTCATCGGGGATGGAGATATTGAATTCCTTTTCAAACTCCATGATCAATTCAACGGTGTCCAGCGAATCTGCACCGAGATCATTCGTAAAAGAGGCTTCGTTTGTAACTTCGGCTTCTTCCACCCCGAGCTTGTCCACTATGATTTTCTTAACTCTTGTAGCAATGTCCGACATAGCTTATTTGATTTTTATTAGTTATACGGCTGCAAATGTATTAAAATTGGGCTAAACCAAACAAACAAGGCATTTTTAATTTTAAAAATGAGGGTTTGCCCCAGCCAAACCCAAAGTAGGCCGCACTTTAGCGGTTTTTGTATAACTTCGGCCTCCTGGCCAACAGGGCCTCCACAACGCCGGTCTCCGGCCGGCAAATCAATAACGGTATGGCGCTTAGGATGATCGATCACGGTACAAAGGAATACCAGCAGATGGTGCAATTGCGCAATGACATCCTGCGTAAACCCCTCGGACTTTGGTTCGACAAGGAAGAGCTGGAGCAGGAGAAAGAAGACATCCTGATGGGCGCCTTTGAAGACGACCGGATCCTGGGTTGCTGTGTTATGACCAGGATGGACGCCCGCACACTCCGGCTCCGCCAAATGGCGGTCCCCAATAATATGCAGGGTAAGGGTGTCGGACGGGCCCTGATGATCTTCGCAGAGAATATTGCGCGCGACCTTGGTTACAAGCAGCTGTGTATGCACGCCCGGTCGACCGCCGTCGGTTTTTATCAGAAACTGGGTTATCATATCACGGGTGAGGAGTTTACGGAAGTGACGATCCCACACTATGTCATGGAGAAGGACCTTTGATCCTTATTTGATCAGCCGGAAATTGAACGGGTACCGATAGATCTTGCCTTCATTTGACCGCACCGTCGCGATGATGACCAGCACGAGGTTCGCCACGCCCAGCAGCACCATCAGCGGGAAACCGATAAAAACCAGGAGGAGGACACAACAGACAAATGCAAGGAGGAGCACGGTGATTTGAAAATTCAACGATTCCTTTGCATTTTCCGTGACGAACGATGCGTTGGGATCATCCTTTTTTATAAGCCAGATGATCAGCGGAGGGATCAATCCAAGTCCGCCGATGATCGCCAGCAGGTGGGAAAGCATAGCCAGCACCCGATCGTCGCTGGTGGGAGTGAATAAGGGGTATTCTTCAGGCATAGTCAATTAGTTTAGCACAATAAAAATACCGAATTTCTATGCAGGAACCCCATCCGCCTTGACGAAATTGGACATGCGTTTCAGGAACGTCAGCAAGTCGGCCATCGACCGGATATTGTCCACTACCAACAGGAAATGCTTGCCCGCCTGTTTTAGTTTGGCCTTATTCGTATGTTTCTGGAGATATTCGAGGATCAGTTTGAAAGTCTCCGATTCAAAATACGGGGAATCCGGCCGGTTTATAAAGTAGCAGCGCAGATCTTCCTGCTTCAGGATCAGCCTCTCGAAGCCCAGGGTGACCGCCAGCTTTCGGATGCGTACGGTATCGAAAAGGTCATCGACTTGCGGCGGGATCGGCCCGAAACGGTCTATAATTTCCGCATGCAGCGCCTCCAGTTCCTGTTCGTTCTCACAATTATCCAGTCGGGTGTACAGGGACAACCGCTCGGTAATACTTTCTACATAGGCGTCGGGGATCAGGATCTCGAGATCGGTATCGATCGTACAATCCTGGACGTAATCATCCTGTCCTGCGATCTCGTCCTTGAACAATTCCCGGAATTCAGTCCGCTTCAGCTCCCTGATCGCTTCGTCAAGCACCTTCTGGTACATCTCGAAACCGATCTCGACCATAAACCCGCTTTGTTCGCCGCCGAGGAGATTGCCGGCGCCCCGGATATCGAGGTCACGCATGGCGATCTGGAAACCGCTGCCGAGGTCACTGTGCTGTTCGAGGGTCTGTAGTCGTTTGCGCGAATCTGCCGGAAGGGTGGCAAGGGATGGTGCAAGCAGGTAGCAGAAGGCTTTCTTATTGCTGCGGCCTACCCGGCCGCGCAGCTGGTGCAAGTCGCTCAATCCGAAGTGATGCGCATTGTTGACAATGATGGTATTTACATTCGGGATATCTACGCCACTCTCGACGATATTCGTACAGACCAGGACGTCAAATTTCCGGTCGATGAAATTGAGGATGCGGTCCTCCAGGTCATGCCCTTCCATCTGACCGTGGGCATACCCGATGCTGAGATCGGGGCAAAGCCCCCGGATAGTCGCGGTCATTTCCGCCAGGCCCTGTACCCGGTTATAAATAAAGAAGACCTGGCCGCCACGCTCCGTCTCGTAGTAGATCGCATCCCGGATGAAGTCTTCATCATAACCGTGCAATTCTGTCTGGATGGGTTGACGGTTCGGCGGCGGAGTATTGATGATACTCAGGTCCCGCGCACCCATCAGGCTAAAATGCAAGGTACGCGGAATGGGCGTCGCCGTTAAAGTCAGGCAATCCACATGGGTCCGCAGAGTCTTGATCTTCTCCTTATGCGCAACCCCGAACTTTTGCTCTTCATCGATCACAAGCAGACCCAAGTCCTTAAACTTCACTTCTTTCCCGAGGAGCGCATGTGTACCGATAATGATGTTGATCTTCCCCTCCTCCAGCAGCTTGAGCGTTTCCTTTTTTTCCTTTGCCGACTTGAACCGGTTGATAAAGTCCACCCGAACGGGGAAATCCTTCAGGCGGTCGCCGAAGGTCTTATAGTGTTGAAAAGCCAGAATGGTCGTTGGGACAAGTATCGCCGCCTGCTTGTTGTCGCAGCAAGCCTTGAAGGCCGCGCGGATCGCCACCTCCGTCTTGCCGAAACCTACATCCCCACAGACCAGGCGGTCCATAGGCGCCGGCGCCTCCATGTCCTTTTTGACGTCCGCGGTCGCCTTGCTCTGGTCCGGTGTGTCTTCGTATATAAAAGACGCCTCCAGCTCTGTTTGCATATAATTGTCCGGAGAATAGGCAAAACCTTTCTCTGTCTTCCGTTGCGCATACAGTTTGATCAGGTCGAATGCGATCTCCTTCACCCGGGTCTTGGTCTTTTCCTTCAGCTTCTGCCAGGCGTCGCTGCCCAGCTTATTGACCTTCGGCACCGAGCCTTCTTTCCCTGTATACTTGGAGATCTTGTGCAGCGAGTTGATGTTGACGTACAAGATGTCACTATCCTTGTAGATGATCCGGACGGCCTCCTGGAGCCGGCCGTTGACATCGATCTTTTGCAGCCCACTGTAGACGCCGACTCCATGATCGAGATGTGTGACATAGTCCCCCGGCTGCAATTCCCGCAAGGTCCGGAGGGTAATCGCCTTGTTCTTATTATAGGCCTGTTTGACCTTGTACTTGTGATAGCGCTGAAAGATCTGGTGATCCGTATAACAAACGATCTTCAGGTCCTCTTCGATGAATCCTTCGTGGATGGAATGCGGGATCGGATTGAAGGTCACCTCGGCCTTCAGGTCTTCGAAAATGGTGCGCAGCCGTTCCAACTGGCGGGGATTCTCCGCAAAGAGGTTAAGCCCAAATTTCTTGTTCTCCAGGGACTTGAGATCCTTTATCAAAAGGTCGAACTGACGGTTGAAGGCGGGCTGGGGGCGGGTATGGAATTCAATCAAAAAAGGGGTGGCATTCCCGGGAAGACCCGCGTCGTCTCGCCTCGAACCTGCAGATGGGCCGAACTCAACGAGATGAAAGCGGGCCAGTTCTTCCCCCACCTGGGCTGCCGTTACAAATTCATCGCGGGAGACCGAACCTTTCTCCATCTTATCTTCATCTTCCTCCTCCAACCGGGCTCCGCGAGCTTGCCGCGGGCCGGTACCCGCAGGGACGTTTTTAAAGGTTTCCGTCGTGCGGAGATATCCTTCCAACTCCTCTTCCTGGATGACCAGCCGTTCCCGGGTGAAAGCCCAGTCCTGGAGCCAGATCACAGTATTCTCGGGCAGGAATTGCAGCAGAGATGTCTTCTCGCCGCTGTCCGGGCGGTTATCGACATTTGGAATAATATTGACCTGTAACAGTTTGCGTTCGCTCATCTGGGTTTCGGGGTCGAAGATGCGGATCGAATCTACATCGTTCCCAAACAGCTCGACCCGATAGGGCTTCTCGTTCCCAAAAGAATAGATATCGAGGATTCCTCCACGGAGAGCAAATTGTCCCGGCTCATAGACGAAATCCGTGCGCTCAAATCCTTTGTCGACAAGAACGCCCAATAACCCGTTCAGATCCAGCGTATCGCCCGCCTTGATCGAGATGATATTGCCGGACAGCGTAGAGGGCAAAACTACTTTTTCAAAAAGGGCCTCCGGATAAGTGATAATAAACTTCTTTCCCGTTCCCCTGGCCGCGGTTAGGCGTGTCAGAGCTTCGGTACGGAGCATGACATGACTGCTGTTCAAAAGCCGGTAGTTCTTCTTATTCTTAAAGGAAGAAGGGAAATAGAAAAGATCCAAGGCGCTGGTGAGGGACTCGACCGTGTTGTGGAAGTAGGCTGCGGCCTCAGCATCCTCACAGACCACCAGGTGATTGAGCTGACGGGTAGCTTCCTGTTGAAAGATGGCGCTCAGAACGAAAGCAGGCGAGCTGCCCTGAAGATTCCGGCAGGCGATCCGCTGGGGGGAGGACAATAAAAGCCTGTCCACCAACTGAAAAAGGCGGGGTGAGTGTACAAATGATCCAAGAAGCGCCTCACTGTTCATTCGGGCTGCAAATATACGAATATTCCGGCTTCCCGCCCTCCGATCCGGAAACCCCCAAGCAACCGATGCCTTCAAATTCCCGTAAATCCTAATAAACCACCTTTTGATTGGACTCTACGCTGCAATCCACCCGGGTCATCTTCCCAGGCAGGACTTTTACGGGCGCGATGTTGTTCTGCTCATCCCTGCGGGTGGCATAGAATAAGTTGCCTTTCTTCGTGAAAACAGAGTAAGTCCCCGGAGGAAGCGGGATA
>DATMLR010000376.1:0-13578 GCA_035570015.1 Puia sp. | reverse complement strand
TGCGGAAGCGCGCGAAGGTCGGGATAATGCGGAAGCGCGCGAAGGTCGGGATATTGCGGGGGCAAGGCGCGGGGGGCGGCGTGTCTTAACGACGGAAGGCGGGGTGATAGCGGTGTAGGGTCTCGCGTAGGAATTCGCGGTCGAGGTGCGTATAGATCTCCGTGGTAGTAATGCTTTCATGGCCAAGCATTTCCTGGACGGCGCGAAGATCGGCGCCGCCCTCTACGAGGTGGGTGGCGAAGGAATGGCGGAAGGTATGTGGTGAAATGTTCTTGCTGATCCCGGCTTGTGCTGCCAGGTCTTTGAGCAGCAGGAAGATCATGACGCGGCTAAGGCGGCTGCCGCGGCGGTTGAGGAAGAGGATGTCTTCATGGCCAGGTTTGATGGTAATGTGTGCGCGTGTCCCCTGGCGGTAAATGCCGATATGTTTAATCGCTTCGCCGCCGATAGGCACGAGGCGTTCCTTGTCGCCTTTGCCGATCACGCGGATATAGCCGACGTCGGGGTAGAGGCAGGAGATGCGGAGGTTGACGAGTTCGGTTACGCGGAGTCCGCAGCTGTACATGGTCTCGAGGATGGCCTGGTTGCGGTCGCCTTCGGGTTTGCTGTGGTCGATCTGCGCGATGATCTTTTCGATCTCGTCGAAGCTGAGGACATCGGGGAGTGCGCGTTTTAATCGCGGGGATTCCAGGAGAGTTGTCGGGTCCTGGCGGACGATCTGTTCGATAAAGCAATATTTATAAAAGGAGCGGATGCCGGAGAGAACGCGGGCCTGCGATGCGGCATTGAGGCCGATTGAGCTGATCCAGCGCAGGAAGGCCTGGAGGTCTTTGAGTGCGACAGAGTCGGGCGCTTTGAGGTCACCGGTGGTTTGGAGGTATTGGGTGAGTTTGTCGATATCACGCAGGTAGGCTTCGACGGAATTGTCCGAGAGGGATTTCTCGAGCTGGAGCCAGGCCTTGTAACCTTTCTTGTAGGGTTCCCACATGCGACGAAGGTAGCCGAAAAAATTGTTTTGTTACTCGCGGTGATTGCGGCATATTTGCAGATATGGCTATTACGGTTAATCTACGATCATTCAGACAGCGGGTAAGTCGTTCCAGGCGGCGGATGCGATATTTTCTAACCCGGTTGGAGAAGAAAGCTCCGCGGGGATTATGGCGGTTGGCTGCGGAGGCGGACAAGGAAGCGTGGCAGCGAACGGATTGCCTGGATTGCGCCAATTGCTGCAAGACGATGTCGCCGACGTATACCCGGGAGGATATCCGGCGGATCTCGGCGCATTTGGGGATGACGGAAAAAGCGTTTCGTGAAAAGTGGCTGTATAAGGATAAAACGGGGGATTGGATGAATGTAAAGCAGCCCTGTCAGTTCCTCGACTTGAAAACGAATCTGTGCAACATCTATGAAGTCAGGCCGCGCGATTGTGCGGGTTTCCCGCATCATCATAAGAAAATGGATGCGGATTATATGCACATGTACAAGCAGAATATCGAGTATTGTCCCGCAACATACCGGCTGGTGGAGGGATTGATGGAGCGGTTGACCAATGGTGGGGATTGAGGAGGGCGGGTTATAGGTAAACGTCTTCAAAAAGAAAATATTCGGGGATAGCGTCTTTGCGAATGGTGATGGCGAGTACATCGTATTGAATGCGGGTGTGACCGGGGTGATTGAGAAGCCAGCCCTGCGCGCCCCGGAGGAAATGTTCGATCTTCCTGCGGCTGACGCTTTGTTCCGGTTGACCGTATTCGTTGGATCGGCGGCATTTTACTTCGACGATATGGATAGTATCTTCTTTTCCGGCGATGAGATCTACTTCGTACCGACCGTGGCGCCAGTTGCGGTGGAGGATATGGAAGCCGTTGGCGGTCAACCAGTCCGCGGCCAGCGCTTCTCCTTTCTCCCCGGTTCGGATATGTGGCATCATCCTTGTAATTTATTAAAAGAATATGGAAAAAGAGCGTAAAGTTTTCAAGCTGCAGGGGCGGGTTCAACATTATGCTTGGGGAGGTGCTGACTATCTTCCGGGATTGTTGTCGGTGGACAATCGGGAACACAAACCGTTTGCGGAATATTGGATGGGAGCGCATGAGAATGCACCCGCGATGTTGGAGGGAGCAGATTTCCGAACGGGTGAACTGAAGAATGGAGCTGTCGTTGAACGGGATGGTAAAGGCGGGTTTCCGCTAAACGAGTATCTCCGGGAGCGGCCGGTGGAGAGGCTGGGGCCCTATACGGCAGAGCGGTTCGGCAGGCTGCCTTATTTGCTGAAGATCCTGGATGTGAAGGATATGTTGTCTATCCAGGTACATCCTTCAAAAAAGTCGGCGGAGCTCGAGTTTGCAGCGGAGAACGAGCGGGGTATTTCGTTGAATGCGCCGGACAGGAATTACAAGGATGACAATCACAAACCCGAGCTGATGGCGGCGTTGAGTCAGTTCTGGCTTTTGCACGGGTTCAAGCCGGAAGAGGATTTGATACGGATACTGGCGGATACGCCGGAGCTGAATTTCCTTATGCCGGTGTTTTCGATAGGCGGGTATCAGCTGCTATACAAGACCGTTATGGAGATGCCGCAGCCGGAGGTGGAAGAGGTCCTGCAGCCTTTGCTGGACCGGATATTGCCGCTTTATCAAAATGGGGGTCTGGTCCGGAGCGAGGAGCATTTCTGGGCGGCACGGGCGGCGCTGACCTACAATGAGGGCGGGCGGATCGACCGGGGTATCTTCTCGATTTATTTCTTCAACCTCCTGAATCTCCAGCCGGGCGAGGCTATTTTCCAGGATGCGGGGTTGCCGCATGCCTACCTGGAGGGGCAGAATGTGGAGATCATGGCCAATTCGGATAATGTGCTGCGCGGCGGGTTGACGCCGAAGCATGTGGATGTGCCGGAGTTGATGAAACATATCCGGTTTGCGGCGACGAATCCGCGCATCCTGTCGGGTGACCGGGCTGCGGGGCATATCACGGTCTATGGTACGCCGGCCCCTGACTTCGAGTTAAGCCGGATCAGTCTGATGGCGGGCGAGGCGGTGACGGTGAAGGCGCATTCGGCTGAGGTTTATATTGTCATGGAAGGCCGGCTGGGCGTGATTGAGGAAGGGAGGCCGGCGTTCAGCAGAGGGAGGGGGGAATGTTGGGTCGCGCTGTATCAAGGCAGGTTCGAGTTAAAGGCTACTGCGGATGTGGTGTTGTATAGGGCGGCGGTGCCGGTAGTGAGGGCCTAAGTGCGGGCTTCCTTCTCGAATATTTCATCGATGAGCAGACTGCTGCTGTCGGCGGCGGCGGTGGCGAGCTCGTCGCAGCGGTTGTTGTAAGGGTTATCGGCGTGGCCCCGGACCCAGACGAAGCGGATAGAATATTTTTGGGCCAGTTCATGGTAATGCAGCCAGAGGTCTTTATTCTTTTTTCCCCCTTTGAAGTTGGTAGCGATCCAGTTGTTCAACCAGCCTTGTTCGATGGCTTTGACGATGTATTGGCTATCGGAGTAGACGGTGATCTTGAGATTGTCACGTTTGAGCGCTTCAAGGCCGGCGATGACGGCCATCAGTTCCATCCGGTTATTGGTTGTATACCGGTAGCCGGCTGAGAGTTCCTTGCGGTGGCCGCCCCAAAACAGGATAGTTCCATAGCCGCCGGGGCCGGGGTTGCCGCGGGCAGCGCCGTCGGTGTACATCGTGAGCTCATTCGTCATAGGACAAAGATAGGGTGTTTACACCTGGATGACCCCGGGGTTGAAAGCGGGTACATTGGGGTTATGAGCGGCGGCCTTTAGCCCTTCGGCAATGGCGCGGCGGGTATCTACCGGGTCGATGATAGCGTCTACCCAAAGCCGTGCGGCGGCGTAATAGGGAGAAGTTTGCCGGTCATATCGGCTTTTAATCTCGTCGAGCAGTTTTTTCTCTTCGGCCGGATCGATCACTTTTCCTTTTGCTTTCAGGCCGCCGACCTGGATCTGGAGGAGGGTTTTTGCGGCCTGTTCGCCGCCCATCACGGCGATGCGGGCGGTAGGCCAGGCATAGATAAACCGGGGATCGTATGCCTTTCCGCACATCGCGTAGTTGCCTGCGCCATAGGAATTGCCGAGGATAATGGTGATCTTGGGGACGACTGAGTTGGCGACGGCATTGACCATCTTGGCGCCGTCCTTGATGATGCCCGCGTGCTCGCTGCGGGAGCCGACCATAAACCCGGTGACGTCCTGAAGGAAAACGAGCGGAATCTTTTTCTGGTTACAATTCATGATAAAGCGGGCTGCCTTGTCGGCGCTGTCGTTATAGATCACGCCGCCCATTTGCATCTCACCCTTGCGCGTTTTGACCATCCTGCGCTGATTGGCGACGATGCCGACGGCCCAGCCTTCGATGCGGGCGTAGCCGCAGAGGATGGTTTTGCCGTAGTCTTCCTTGAATTCTTCGAATGCGGAATCGTCGACGATGCGGCGGATGACCTCCGTCATATCGTAGGGGCGCGCGGCATCTGCGGGAAAGAGGCCATAGAGGTCTTCCGCCGGGTATCGCGGGGCTTTCGGTTCGGCATGGTCGAAGGCGACGGCGGGGGTATGGCCCAGTTTGCTCATGATCTTGCGGACGTGGTCGAGGCATTCCTGTTCGGTGGCAAATTTATAATCGGCGATCCCGGAGATTTCGGTGTGAGTAACGGCGCCGCCCAGGGTTTCAGCATCGATTTGTTCCCCGATGGCGGCTTTTACGAGATATGGGCCGGCCAGGAAGATAGAGCCATTTCCTTCGACCATGATGGTCTCGTCGCTCATGATAGGAAGGTACGCGCCGCCCGCGACGCAGGGGCCCAACACGACGGCGATCTGGGTGATGCCCATGGCGCTCATGCGGGCGTTGTTGCGGAAGATGCGGCCAAAATGTTCCTTATCCGGGAAGATCTCGTCCTGCATGGGCAGGAAGACGCCGGCGCTGTCGACCAGATAGATGACGGGCAGGTGGTTTTCCATTGCGATCTCCTGAAGGCGGAGGTTCTTCTTGCCGGTGATGGGAAACCAGGCGCCGGCTTTCACGGTTTGGTCATTGGCGAGGATCACGCATTGGCGGCCGCTGATGTAGCCGATGCCGGCTACGGTGCCGCCGGCGGGGCAGCCGCCCTGCTCTTCGTACATCTCAAATCCGGCGAAGGCGCCGATCTCCATGAATGCTGATCCTTCGTCGATGAGGTATTGAATGCGTTCGCGTGCGGTAAGCTTGTTTTTTTCGTGTTGTTTTTCCGCCGCTGCCTTTCCGCCTCCCAGCAAAATCTTTTCCAACCGGGACCGCCAGCCGCTGACTGCGAGGCGAAGCGCATCTTCATTCTTGTTAAAATCCAGTGTCTCGGCATTCATAGAAAGGCAATTTAGCCTATTTTTAGCGTATGTCCATCCGACGTAAAATAACATGGGTTTGTCTGCTCGCGGCGGCTGTCCTAATCAAGGTGTTTTCATTTTTCCCGGGCGCTGTGGAGAAATATTATTCAAGGGGGATTTATCCGGTGATTGCGTGGACGCAGCGGGCGCTTCTAGGGTGGATTCCTTTTAGTGTAGGAGACTTGCTGTATGGGGTCGTATTTGTGGTCGTGGTCCTGTGGATTGTCCGGTCGATCAGGAAGCTGGTGCGGCGGGAGATCCCGCGGGGGTGGTTGCTGCGGGGGCTTGGTCGGGCGCTATTTGCCGGATTGTGGGTTTATGTATTGTTCAACCTCTTATGGGGATTGAATTACGACCGGCTGGGTATTGCCAATCAGTTGCAATTGCAGGTGCTGCCTTACCACACCGAAGATCTGGATCGGCTGACCGGGCTGATCGTCCGGGAGCTAAATGCGCTGGATACTGTTGCCAGGGCAAACAGGAACCAGTTGGGCCGGCTGTCATTCCTGCGGGCCGATGCTGTCGAGGCCTACGACAGTCTGGCAATAGCAGAACCGCGATTTGCTTATCGGGTTCGTTCGGTCAAAACTTCCCTCTTCAGTTATCCGGGGCTATACATCGGTTTCGCCGGTTATTATAATCCCTTCACCGGGGAAGCTCAGGTGAATATACGGGACCCTTCGTTTACGCTGCCCTATACTGCTTGTCATGAGATGGGGCATCAGCTGGGGTATGCCAAAGAGAACGAGGCTAATTTTATCGGATTCCTTGCTGCGACGGCATCGCCCGATCCGGCGGTTCGGTATTCGACGTACCTCGACCTTTATCAGTATGCGTTGCGGGAATTGTATTTTAGGGATTCGATGCTTGCCAGGAACTACAGGTCAATGCTTGCGCCGGGAGTTCGGGAAGACTTACGGGAACTGCGACGGTTCAATCGAAAATATGAGAATGATCTGGAACCGAAGATCTGGGCCGCCTATTCGCGGTATCTGCGGGCGAACGGACAACCGCAGGGTGTTAATACTTATTCCGAGGTGACCGCCTGGCTAATCGCCTTTGTTAAAAAATTTGGTTTGGACCCGAAGTTATGGCGATTCGAAATGACCCGGATTCACTGATCTTGAAGATGGCGCGCTAGAAAGCGTTCTTCCACATCATGCTTTCGATGGGCTTATCGGGCTGGCCGTTGTATTTGGCGTTCTTTTTCTGGTTGTATTTGACCAGGATCTCTCCGTCTACCGGGAAATAGATGAGCTGTCCTACAGGCATTCCCTTATATACTTTGACGGGCTGCTTGACAGAGATCTCGAGCGTCCAGTGGCCGCAAAAGCCGACGTCTCCCTTGCCGGCGGTGGCGTGGATATCGATACCGAGGCGGCCGGTTGAGGATTTGCCTTCGAGGAAGGGGACGTGGGCATGAGTTTCGGTATATTCCAGGGTGGCACCGAGGTAGAATATATGTGGATACAGGACAAACCCTTCTTCAGGGATCTCGAAATATTCGATCTCATTGTGTTTCTTTGCGTCCAGGATATGCTCACGGTATGTCGCAAGCCATTTTCCGAGGTGAACATCATAGGAATTGCTTCCCAGGCAGCTTCTGTCGTAGGGTTCAATTTTGATCGTCCCTTTGTCTATTTCTTCCAGGATGCGAGTATCGGACAGGATCATGTCGAAATTGGTTAAGTTTGCGAGTGAACGGTGATGCCGTGCTTGGCATTTTGCGAATATGCTAATATAATCTTACAATTGCCGCTGTTTTATCAACATAATATCAACGAGGATACAAAATTAGCGATTTGGCAAATTGCGGAGCCGGAATCCTTTTTCTTAGCGAAGGTACCGCTGAAGCGGGATGTGACGCATCCATTCAAGCGACGGCAGCATTTGGCGGGCCGCTATTTGCTTTCGTTTCTGTACCCGGATTTTCCAGTGGAGGAGATTCTCATTGCAGATACAAGGCAACCTTTTTTGGCTGGGGACACTTATCATTTTTCCATTTCGCATTGCGGGGCGTATGCTGCGGCGATCGTCAGCCGGACCAGTCGGGTGGGAGTCGATATTGAGTTGGTGACGCCGCGGATCACGCGGGTGGCGGAGAAGTTTCTTAATGAGGGTGAGATGGATCTTTTTAATGAGGATTACGCCTTTTTCCTGGAGCAGTGGGGGCTGCGGGGGCGGGTAGAGCAGGAATTCCTGACGCTGATCTGGAGTGCAAAGGAGGCGTTGTTCAAATGGTATGGGCGGGGCGAGCTGGATTTTAAGCTGCACATGCAGCTGACCGGAAGTATCCGGATCGAAGAGGATGTCATCAAGCTTCCATTCGCTTTTGAGAAAGATGAAATTATCCTTTTGGACCTGGATGCGCGGATCTTTGACGAGCAGGCGTTGACGCTGGCGTGGGTGGTGAGTTAGGTCAGGCTCTAATAGGAATTTTTGGATAGTGCTTTTCCAACGACGATTTTGCCAGGCTTCTTTGTTTCGGAGGAATTGACTTTAGAGGTGCTAACGCTTTCCAGCAATACATTTGCATCGATGCCAAAGTTTTTATGCAGGTTGATTATTAGTTCCAAATTTGGCTTTTTCTTGCCATTCAGAATTTCAGATAATAAAGATTTGGAAATAGAAAGTTTCTCTGATAGCTCGGCTTGTGAAGATCGTTTATATTGCATCAAGTAAACAAGGATGTCGGGCAAACTGGGCTGCACCGGCATGGGATACTCTTTGAGCTCCCACGCCTCTACTGCCTTCGACAAAGCGTCCAGCCGATCGTCCTCTTCCGTGGTCAGTTTCGAAAAGCCTTTTTGCAAATAGCCTTCAATTTCAGCCATTGCCGCATAGTACTGTTGTTTGTTACTGATTTTTGTCATGGTTTACAATATTCTTATTACAGTGTCTGCAACAGCTTCCGCTTATTCATTTCGTCGTATTCTTCATGTGTAAGAATCCGGCGGATATATAATGTCCGCCTTTTAAAATGGATCATTGCTATCAGTCTGTAGTTATTACCGGCGATGTCAAATACAAACCTATCATTTCCAATGAAATCACATGAATTCCAGGTTTTCTTGACATCATTGAATTTAGCCCAATCGCTTGATTTAGTCTTATAATACCATTCATTAAGGGGGTTAGCACTTAATGGATACCTGGAAATGAATTCCCTGATGACGGGCCTTGATATAACAACCATACGGTATGGCTTTTAATGTTTTTTTGTTTGGGTTCATACTTTTCTTGTTTATTGGGTGATTATAAAAGGACACTTTCGTGGCTATTTATCCACAAAGATAAACAAATTTTTCAAATGGAAAAATAATTTTCATTTAAGAATAATATTCTCATTCTTGAAATGAGTCGGCGCTGTCTTCGAGAAGGTCAACGTCGATAACATCCTTTCCGGCGATGCCTTCGATGGAGCCGCGGATATGGGCGGCGTTGAGGAGGACCTTTTCCAGTTGTTTTTCCCTTGCTTTCCAGAGACGTTCCATCGTGTCCCGCTCGCGCTGGATGGATTGGCGCATTGAATGGAATCCTTCACGGATGGCCTTCCATTGTTCAGCGAATTCACCGCTGGTGAGGTAGTCGTATAGCAGGTTCATTTTGTCCCCTTTATATTCCCGGGATTTTGTCGCAGTAAAGATTTGAATCAGGCCATTGCGGAGGATGCGCGCGAGGGCTTTTACTTCGGCGAAGGAGCAAACGTAGACGCCATCCCGTTCACCGAACCGCTCCATGTCCTTTGGCATCGTCTGGGTGACGATAACGGCGATGGCAGCACCCTGACCGCGCATGTCGGCTTTGAGCTTTTCGATCCAGTCGGGCGAGAACGTAGCGGTTCGTTTGGATTCATAGATGATCTTCCCGCATTCCTGTCCGTGGTCGTTGCGGACGGTCTGAATACAGTCGGCGCCACGGACGCCTTTACTGACCTCCTGAACGAGGTCGAAGGGGAAGGTTGCGCGGAGCAAACCTTCAAGGGCGAGTTCCTGGACTTCGCCTTGCAGCTGCATGGAGCCTTGTTCGGCTTTGCGTTTCATTTCTTCTGCGCGGCGTTCCATTTCACCGGCAAGCTTCTTTTGGTCTTCGAGCTGTTTTTCGAGTTCCTTCAGCTTCATCTGGTAATCGGTCTCCCGTGCGGCGGTCTTTTGGCTTTCAAGCTGGCGGATCTCTTCGGCGAGCCGGGTGCGTTCTTCCTGGAGGAGGCGTTGGACGTTTAATTCGAGCTCTGCTTCCTTATTCTTAAGGTCTTGTTCTTTTTTGAGGAATTCGAGTTCACGTTGGCGGGAGGTGCGGAGCTTTTCTTCGGTTTCCTTGTTAGTGGACTCGAGGAGGCGAAGCTTGTTCTCGAAATCGCCGGTAATGGACTTCCTGAGGGATTGTTCGGTAGCCGCCTGGATGCGGCGGCGTTCCTCTTCCAGCTTGTCAGCTAAGAGGGCCTCCTGCTGTTCGGCTTTCTTTTGGAATTCCTTTTCCTTGTTGCCGACGAATCTTTGCATCTGTTCGCGGAGATCTTTTCTATATTCTTCGGCTACGGCTTCTTCCATGGGGAAGGTGTGACCACAGTTCGGGCATTTGATGTCATTGGGCATTGATCCGGGTAGTTTTTACAAAAGTAAATTTTTGTCAATTAATCAGTTGCGATTTTTCTTCCAGCGCAGATGCAACATTCGTCCGGACGGGCCCGTCTATGAAGTAAATGATTACAATATGCAATACACAGGCGTTTTACTGATTGCGGCGATGGGGTTAATTGGGAGGGCGACGGCTCAGCAGGAGCAGGTTCGTCAGGTCTCGGGTTTTGATAAAGTTAGTACCGGGGGGTCTTTTGCCGTGCATCTGAAGATTAACGGGACAGAAAGTCTGAAGATCGATGGTGCGGATGCGCAGGAGTTGGCTAAGATCGAAACAAAAGTAACGAGTGGTCAGCTTGAAATCCGGTGGATGAAAGGTTCGGAGCCGCACAACTACCATGGGCGGATCGATGTATATGTAACGGCCAAGTCGCTTTCAGGGCTTAGCAATGCCGGTTCGGGATCGATGGATGTGGACGGGGTTGTGAAGGGCGGCTCTGCGGAAGTGGATTTGAGCGGGTCCGGAAGTATTACGGCTGCGGTCGATGCGGGTAAACTGGATATTGTCATAAGTGGCTCGGGCAGGACTACGCTCAAGGGTAAGGCGAGCTCGACGCACATTGACATCGCCGGTTCGGGGAGGTTGAGTGCCGATGGATTGTCCACAGATGTGGCGGATGCGCAGATCAGCGGTTCGGGAGATACCTATATTACGGTAAACAAAACGATCTCGGCGAGTATTGTCGGGTCGGGGAGTGTGCATTATTCCGGTGCGGCGACGATTGGTTCGGTCTCGACAGTCGGATCGGGGAGGCTGAGAAGGGTGTAGTTGACGGTGTTGCGGACGGGAAGGTGGGACGCGAGGCTATGCGATCCCGTGCTCTTTCTGGTAGGACTGCGGAGTTTTGCCGGTGATGCAGCGAAAGCTCTGGTGGCAGCTGGTGAAATTGGAGAAACCGCTTTCGAAACAAAGTTGTTTGATGCTGATTCGGTTGTCGAGCAGGAGTTTGCAGGCGTGGCCGATGCGGATCTCGGTGAGGAATTGGGTGTAAGTCTTGCCGGTGCGGGATTTGAAGTAGCGGCAAAACGAGTTGGGGACGAGGCCGGCGATGGCGGCGACTTGGTCGAGATAGATCTTCCTGCTGAAATGGCGAAAGGTATAATCATAGATCGCGTTGATCCGGTCATTCTCCGCTTCGGAGAAACCGGGGCGGAAGCCGATGGAGGAGAGGAGTTGGAGACTGTCGGAGGCGGCATAAGCAGATAGGCATTCGATCAGGGCGGTAATCCGGCCGATCCCATCGGCAAGTCGGATCTTCTCGATCTGCGCCGGGATTGGTTCTTTCTCATGCGCGTGGAGGAGGATGCCGCGCCGCGCCTTTTCCAGCAGATTGCGGATCGGTTTGGTCTCGGGTAGATCGAGGAAGGCATCGCCCCAGAAATTTTCAGAGAAATGAATGACGGTGGAATGGACAGACTGCGGTTTGATGTCGTTGAAGTAGACGTCATCATAACGCCAGTAGTGCGGGAGGTTCGACCCGACCAGGATGATATCCCCGGGCTGAAATCGTTTGATATGGTCGCCGACGAACTGGGTCCCGCTGCCCTGATGAAAGATGATCAGTTCCACTTCGACATGGTAATGCCAGCGGTTATTGATGAACGGGTCCCGGTCTTCCCGCACGCTGAAAGAGTGGGCAGGGGTGCGGGGGACTTTGAGGAGTTTGGGCTTCACACCCTCAAAATTACGGATTGGCTCTTTAATAATTGATCTTTACCAGGCAGGAGTGGGGCTTCGAATCCGCATATTCCCTACCTCCTGCATTGACCCGCACTATGGTGTTCCGAAACCACATGATGCTCCTGGCATCAATCGGATCTGATTGTGGACTTAGGCCCCCATCCGGTGTCTTTTTTTCGGCGATATTTTTTTCGGGGTCGATCACGTAATAGAAATTATCATATTTATAGGTGCGGTTGCTGATATTTTGACAGCCGAACAGATGGATCTTTCCGTCCCGGACGGTGCAGGAGATATCACGGCCAACTTCAAACTTTGCTTCCTCCCAGCGATCGAGAAAAAACTGGTGGACCGGGCGATATTGCTGCCGGTCATACGCCGTAGCGATGACACCTTCTGCTTTTAGGGTGCATGGTCCGTTGTTGGGCGGGCACCTTTCAGAGGTGATCTCGTGAAACACGACTATCCTGTCGTTCGTATAGGTGATATTTACCGGTTTGAGGTTATATGCCGGCTGGAAGTGTCTGGTGCTGGTCAGATCGGGGTTGTTGCTGAGCGCGCGGATATAGTTACTGCTCAGCTCTTCTTTTTGCTGGAATACAATCGCCCTGGCGTCAAAATCAAAGACAAACAGCGAAAAATATTTGTGCCGTCCGCCATGGACAATATTAAACGTGAGGATGTTGCCGTCGGCCGGATCGAGCTGCCCGATCCAATCTTTTACGAAGGCTATCCCGTTTGGAGTATAATCAAGCGGCGTCGTCAGCGTTTGCTGCAGCTGTCCTTCCGGGGTGAATCTTTCCGCGATGAGCTGATCCTTTTGGAAGGACAGCAAGGTCAGTTGGCCTTTGGCGTCCGTGAAGCTGCCCATGAAATCGCCGCCGATGCCGATGCTGGCCAGCTCTTTTACAGCGGGCTCAAATTGATCGGAAAGCTGCAACTCTGCCAGACCGGTCGTCCTCTGGATGCTTTCGCTGAACCACTCGACGGGATGCATAAAACCTGCCTTGAAATCCGTACTGCGGATGAGCAGGTAGTGAAAATTTCCCGCCGCATCATTACCCATAGCCATATCGAGCTGGCGATTACCCGGATTGGTGTAAATGACTTTGTCTGTAAGCAGCGTTTGGGTATTGCCATCCACCAGGACGGCATGGATGTCCTTGTGGCGGGTATTTTCTTTCTCTTCGGTATAGAAGCAGACGATATTACCATTCCATTTGCCCAGCCCCAGGATATTTTCGCCGTTAAGGGGGATTTCTTTCTGCAGGATTCCGTTCTCGCTGATGAGGCCTATGGACCTTTTACTGTCGTGGTATTCCAGGATGGCAGCAGCAGTGCTATCGCTGGTATATATCCGATTGGTGATGATCCAGGGATACTCCTGTGGTTTGTCAGGTTCCTGAGAAAATGCGGGGATACAAAGGGTTAGGAGCCCCATAATAGCACAAAAGTTTTTCACGGTACGGGTTTTTATATAAACGATGAAATGCCCGGGGGTATTGTGGATGGGATACCGGGGGTACTGGAGGTCATTTGGGCCTTAGGGCTGCCATTGAAGGGCAAAATATTCAGCCCGCTCAGCGCCGGTATTCTCGAGGGCGTGGGGGTTACCGGAGGGGAGGTAGATGAGGTCGCCGTCGGTGGCGGAATAGTGTTTTCCGTTGATATATTCCTGGACGTGGCCGGTGCGCATGAGGATGATCTCTTCGGTACGGTGGACGTGAGGCGGGTGGCTGACTTCGCCGGGGTTTAGCGTAGTGGCGTGGAGATCGATCTTCGAGAGCCAAGGAGTAGGTTGGCTGAAGATCTGGCGGGTCTCGCCTTTAGCGGTGTGCTGAACGGGCATCGCGGGCCAGGTAAGCATAAAGGGGCGCCTGCCGGTC
>DATMLR010000375.1:0-5845 GCA_035570015.1 Puia sp. | reverse complement strand
TAGATATCGGCGAATTTACCACGGCCGCCCGTCTGCTTCTTGAGCACTTCACGGTGTTCGACCGACTTGTTGAACGCCTCCTTATACGCAACCTGGGGTGCACCCTGGTTAACTTCAACTTTAAAT
Organism: Puia sp.; assembly: GCA_035570015.1. Lineage (GTDB taxonomy): Bacteria > Bacteroidota > Bacteroidia > Chitinophagales > Chitinophagaceae > Puia. Next base: position 5,719 of record DATMLR010000375.1, on the reverse strand, counting down.
TCCCGGCGCATCCGGTCGATGATGATCTCCAGGTGAAGCTCACCCATCCCGCGCAGTATCGTCTGACCCGTATCTTCATCGGTATTCACGCGCAGGGTGGGATCTTCTTCCACCAGCTTGGAAATAGCAATGCCCATCTTGTCGACGTCTACCTGTGTCTTAGGCTCGACCGCTATAGCGATAACCGGTTCGGGGATGAACATATTTTCCAAGGTGATCGGATGGTCTTCATCACACAGCGTATCCCCGGTCTTGATCTCCTTGAATCCTACGGCAGCCGCGATATCACCCGCCTCGATAAAGTCCATCGGGTTCTGCTTGTTGGCGAACATTTTTAAGATTCGGCTTATCCGCTCCTTCTTACCGCTCCTTACATTCAAGACATAGGAACCGGCATCCAGATGCCCGCTGTAACAGCGGAAGAAAGCCAGCCGCCCTACAAACGGGTCGGTCATGATCTTAAAGGCCAGAGCTGCAAAAGGTTCCTTGGCGCTGGGTTTCCGGGTGATCGTCTCCCCTGTGTCAGGATCTATCCCTTGCATATCTTCGAGATCCACCGGCGAAGGCAGGTAGCGGCAAACCGCATCCAGTGCGGTCTGTACCCCCTTGTTCTTAAAGGAAGAACCACACATCATCGGCACAATGCTCAGATCGATGGTCGCCTTGCGGATCGCCTCATGCATCTCGTCTTCGGTTATGGTGTCGGGATCGTCAAAGAATTTCTCCATCAGTTTGTCATCATATTCCGCAACAGCTTCGACCAGTTTGGCGCGCCATTCGAGCACATCCGTCATCATATCATCCGGCACCGGGACCTCGTCAAAGGTCATCCCTTCCGTTTCCATATGCCAGATGATCCCTTTCATCTTGATAAGGTCCACAACTCCCACGAAATTATCCTCCGCTCCGATCGGCAGTTGCAGCGGCACCGCCTTGGCGCCCAGCATCTCCCGAACCTGGTTGACGACCATCAGGAAGTCCGCACCACTCCGGTCCATCTTGTTGACGAAACCGATCCGCGGTACCTTATAGCGGTTGGCCTGACGCCAAACCGTCTCGGACTGAGGCTCAACGCCATCGACAGCCGAGAAAAGCGCGATCAGCCCATCCAGCACCCGCATGGAACGCTCCACCTCGATGGTGAAGTCCACGTGGCCGGGAGTATCGATAATATTGAAATAATACTTCTTCGTTTCCGGCGTAACCTGACCCTTTACCGTCGGAAAATTCCAATTGCAGCTAACAGCAGCAGAGGTGATCGTAATCCCCCTTTCCTTTTCCTGCTCCATCCAGTCCGTGGTTGTGGCGCCGTCATGCACTTCCCCGATCTTGTGAATCATCCCCGTATAGCGCAGGATCCGCTCTGTAGTGGTGGTTTTTCCGGCATCGATATGGGCCGCAATGCCAAAATTTCTTTGAAGTTTTAAGTCTGCCATTTGTATTTATTGAAAAGTTGCGCAAAGGTAACGAAAAATCGCGAGGATTTATGTGCCGGAGACGCGCTTTCCCCGAAATTTGGCGCATCTCCGGCAAAGCGCTAATGATTGGACCTTCGCCGCCCAACACCGTTGGGTGAACTTCGAGACCTAACACTGTTAGGTTTCTCGTTCGTACCCTTCGTACCTCGGGTACCGTCGCGGGCTACGCCCGTGGACAGGCCCTTTCAGGGCCTTTGTTGCTCTTTTGTTCCCCCAAAATCCCCAAAACGCAAAAACCCCGCACAGAATGCGGGGTTTTCATATATAAAAAAGTACTAAATTATACTTTGAAGTGGGCAAAAGCCTTATTCGCTTCCGCCATCCGGTGCGTGTCCTCTTTCTTTTTGAAGGCTCCGCCCTCACCCTTGCTTGCCGCTACAATCTCACCAGCCAGCTTTTCAGCCATGCTGCGCCCGTTGCGCTCCCGGCTGTACCGGATTAGCCATTTCATGCTCAGGGAGATCTTCCGGTCCGGGCGAACTTCCGAAGGGATCTGAAACGTAGCCCCGCCGATCCGACGGCTCCGGACTTCTACAGCCGGCGTCACATTGGACAAAGCCCTTTTCCAGATATCATAGCCATTCTCATTAGTCTGCTTGGCAACCTTCTCTATCGCATCATAGAAAATATTGTAAGCCGTATTCTTCTTACCCTCCCACATCAGGTTATTCACGAAACGCGTTACCAGGGTATCGTTGTACTTCGCATCAGGAGCGAGCGGTAACTTTTTGGCTTGAGTCTTCCTCATTCTATTCTGTTTACAATTAATTATTTTTTACCGGCAGCTTTAGCGGCGCCACCTTTTGCCCCGGCCTTCTCTTTCTTCGTACCATACTTGGAGCGGCTCTTCTTCCGATCCTTTACGCCGGCTGTATCCAGGCTGCCGCGAACGATGTGGTACCGTACCCCCGGCAGATCCTTTACGCGGCCGCCTCGGATCAGCACGATCGAGTGCTCCTGAAGATTATGCCCCTCGCCCGGAATATAGGCGATCACCTCCACCTTGTTCGTCAAGCGGACCTTCGCCACTTTACGCAAGGCAGAATTAGGCTTCTTCGGGGTGGTCGTATAGACGCGGGTACATACCCCCCGGCGTTGCGGACAGGCATCCAAAGCCCTCGATTTGCTCTTTGCGCGTATGATCTCTCTTCCTTTTCTGACTAATTGCTGTATGGTAGGCATTCTCGGACCTTGTTTAATTTGGACGGCAAAGGTACCACGTCCGGCGTAAATAAACAAATATAACCCGCCATTTCCTTCAAAATTAAGGCGCCGACCTCCAAAGCCGACCTCCAAAGCCGACCTCCAAAGCCGACCTCCTAAACCTTGAACATCCAACCCCTCGTGTCCTTCCTCCTTCCCTCCCGGATATCCGTCAGCACCCCCTTGACCGTCGGGGCCACCGTCCAGGTATCCGTATCGAACGTCATATTAAAATCCTCATACTTAAGTTCTTTGATCATGGAAATGGTGGCAGCCGTCCCCGTCCCGAATACCTCCTTCAGTTCCCCTGCCTGGTAAGCCCGGACCACGTCGTCAATGTGGATTGACCCTTCCTCCACCGTATAACCCTCCTGTCGCAGCACCTCGATTGCGCTGTCCCGGGTAACCCCCTCCAGGATAGTCCCCGACTCCAGATCCGGCGTTAGAACCTTTTTGCCGATAACAAAAAAGACATTCATCGTCCCGATCTCCTGGACATATTTATGCTCGAAGGCGTCCGTCCACAATACCTGGTCATATCCCTGCCGCTTGGCTTCCGCCGTAGCAAGCATACTCGCCCCATAATTCCCTGCAGCCTTGGCAAACCCCACACCCCCGCGCGCCGCCCGCGTATATTTTTCCTCTACGTAGATCCGCATGGGCGCCGAATAATAGGGTCCTGTAGGACTCAAAATGATCATGAACTTGTATGTATCAGATGATTTTACCCCGATGATGTCATCACTGGCAAACATGAACGGGCGGATATACAGGGAATAGTCATTTTTCATCGGAATCCAATCCTTATCCAGTTCCACCAGCCTCCGCATCCCCTCGACAAAAATCTCCTCCGGCACCACCGGCATATTCATCCGCTCCGCCGAAATATTGAACCGCCGGAAATTGTCGAACGGCCGGAAAATGAACGGATGCCCCTCCCTGTCCTTATAAGCCTTGATCCCCTCGAATATCGACTGCCCATAATGGATCGCCGCCAGCGCCGGTGAAAGACTTATATCCTGAAAAGGCCGGATCACGACTTTCTTCCACTCCCCATCCGCATAATCCACCTCCAGCATATGATCCGTAAAATATTTCCCGAATGGAAGATGGTCGAAGTCGATCTCGCTTAACCGGCTTTTCGAGGTTTTCGTCACTTGTATATCAAGGGCGGCAATCATAATGACTATAAATTTTTGTAGGAACAAAGAAACAAACAATCTTTGTGTCAGCAAAATCGAAACTAACAATTGTTAGTTTCGATCGTCTATTTAATTATGAGCCTTAACGACATCAAACTACCGGAATTTATCATTGAAGAATGGTTCAAGGATAACCTGATCATTCCCACGCCTCATTCTAACTATGGCGAATTCGCCGCAGTTACGCCCGGCTCGTCAAAGACCACCCCGCCTCCTTCCGCCGCCCCACTCTTCTCACCAAAGACCACCCCGCCGACCCCTCCAAAAACCGCCTCTCCTCCCTCCGCGCTCACAGCGCAAACCTCCATCCCATCCTCCGCAAAAACCCCCACCGCGCAAGCGCCGATCAAATCCCTCGGCAGCAACCGCAGCCACATCACTATCCTGGTCAATACCCCCGGCTCCCCCTTCCTGCCCGACAACCAACTTGCCTTCCTGACAAAGATCCTCGAAGCCTGCCGACTGACCCTCGCCGACGTCGCCATCGTCAACAACGCCTCTACCGAAACCAACATTACTACGGTCAAAGAGCAGCTCGCCCCGAAGACTGTCCTCCTGTTCGGTCCCGAACCGTCAGCCCTCCGGCTGCCGATCAATTTTCCGCCGTTCAAACCCCTCGCATACGACGGCTGCACCTACCTCTCCTCACCCGGCCTCGACCAACTCGTGAGCAACACCGAAGAAAGCAAACTGCTGAAAAGCAAACTCTGGATCTGCCTCCAGACAATTTTCGATGTATGACGCCCGACAACATGCGTTTGACCCCCGTCCTCATCTTCGCGACCAACAACGCCCATAAGATCGAAGAGATCCAGGCCGCCATCGGCCAAACCGTCCACATCATCACCCTTCGCGAAGCCGGCATCGACATCGATATCCCGGAGCCCTACGATACCCTCGAAGCGAATGCGCAGGAAAAATCAGCCACCATCCACCGCCTCACCGGAAAAAACTGCTTCAGCGAAGACACCGGACTGGAAGTAGCCGCGCTCGGCGGCGACCCCGGCGTCATGAGCGCCCGCTTCGCGGGCGCCCACCGCTCCGATAAGGACAACATCACCCTCCTCCTGCACCGCCTCGAGGCCAGCACAGACCGCCGCGCCCGTTTCCGCACCGTCATCTCCCTGATCTGGAACGAGAGCAGACATCTTTTTGAAGGGATCTGCAACGGCCGCATCCTCGCTACCCCTATCGGTGACCACGGCTTCGGCTATGATCCCGTCTTCGTTCCCGACGGAGAAACCCGTAGCTTCGCACAACTGTCACTGCAGGAGAAGAATCGCTACAGCCATCGCCGTAAGGCCGCCGACCAGTTGGTAGCCTTCCTCCGGCAAATCATATAACCATCGAATATGCCAAAGACGAAATTACTCTTGCCCGGGCACTTCCCTTTCACCGTACAGATTCCCGTCCGGATCACCGACCTCAACTACGGCGGCCACGTCGGAAACGACGCCATCCTTTCCCTGATCCATGAGATCCGCGTTCAATTCCTCCGGTCCCGCGGCTACGATGAAATGGACCTCGCCGGGGTTGGGCTCATCATGACAGAGGTCGCCATCGAATTTAAAAACGAGCTCTTCTACGGCGACTTGCTATGGGCGTCCGTAGCCGCGTCGGATTTCTCCCGCATCGGGTTCGAATTGTACTATAAGCTGGAGAAAAAAGTCGAAGAAAAGATGCAGTCCGTTGCCTTTGCCCGGACCGCAATGATCTGCTATGACTATACCGCCAGGAAGATTGTGTCTGTCCCCAAAGAAGTCTGCACAAAGCTGCTGGCCTAGCTATTCCAAATCCGCCAGCTTTCCTCCGCCTGCAGGATCAGCATCTCATGCC
>DATMLR010000374.1:0-20877 GCA_035570015.1 Puia sp. | reverse complement strand
TGCCATCTAAAGGCATTCAGCACTTCTGTGGCAATTTCATTATCATTTTTTGAAAACAAGCTGTTGTCGAGCCTGATCTCGATCTCTTCCACTACCGCCTGTACGCCCGCAACACTCCTGGCGGCGGCCTCCGCCTCTGCTTTCTTGCGGTAACTGTCCACTGTTCCGGTCAGGGTAATGACTCCTTCATTAGCGATCACCCCAATTTCCACAGCCTTCAATAAAGGTTCCCATTTAATGGCTTGTCGAACGTCTCTTTGTAATTCTTCGTTTGTTTTCATGATTTTGTTTTGTGATAAATTTGCAGGGGGAAGTTCTTTCGCCGTCCTTTAAAAGGCAATCGAGGCTTCCAGCATCGTCCCGTAAAATTTTCCCCCATTAAGCAAGTTCGCATCCGGATAGTTCTTATAGTCCTGATGGACATATTCCGTTTTTAGCATAATGTTTTTGGTAAGGAACCAGCCGGCAGAAACCACACCCCGGTCGACGGTTATATCCTGCGAATACCCCTGCAGGGCAGCCTTCACCGTATTATACCGTAATGCAACCCAAAAATTCTCGGAATGAGCGGGAAACCGATAGATCAAGTCTGCCGCATATTGGACGGCGCTGCGCTGACTTGTTTCCGTGATCGTCCGGCCTCTTGCATTTTCGTAGGTACCGAAGAATTCCAACCCATGGAATTTGAAAAAGGGGTTTATCATAAAGGTATTAACTTCTTCACTAAAGCCCGGGTTAAGCCGGCCGGAAAAGGGGCTGTAGTCGTTCTCGTTGGAGATCACGGTGCCGTTGGCCACGCTTTGATTTTCCATCACATAGAAATAATGGGAACCGGTGCGGTCGCCGCCGAACAGGGTATTGCTGTTAGCGCTGTGGACTTTGTACACCGATCCAGTCAGACGGAACCGGAAGTCCGGCGTGATCTGCCGGTCAAAACCCAGCTTTGCGTGAATTGCAGCCGGATATTTGTTCATTTGGCCGGTAGCCGAATCGACCTTGGTCGGCGCCACTACTGTGGGATCCAATTCGCCGTTGGTGACCCCAATCATCATGAACAAGCTGGAGTTATAGTGATAGTAAAGCTCGCCACCCAGCTCCGTAGCAAATTCATCCATAATATAATTTTCCACAAAGGGGTTATAGATCGTATTGCCGCCATCCGTCCTGCGATAATGCTGATCTCCATCGTCCACATCGAACTGGCCGATCTTGATGGTAAAGCTTTTCATCATGCTATCGATCAGGGAGCTATGCAGAAAAAGCAGCTTATCGAACTGGATATAGCCGCCCTTGACCCAAGTGTCCTCATGGTGCCTGGAAGCGAGATAGGTCGTCAGGTTCACCCGGATACCATCTGCCAGCTGAGCGTCGATATTCAGGTTGGCCATCGCCAGATCGAATCCGTTGGTCAGCGGTATCAGACTATTGACGTTGCCGTTGAACCCGGTCTCCGTCATGGGGAGCGCCGTATTTTTATCCCGCAGCATCTGATAGCTCTGCTCGAAATTACCGCCGACTTTCACCTTCAAATGGTAAAACGAGACGGTGTCGTTCTTTGAGGTTTCAAACATATTGATCCCGCTTCGGTCGTTCGGCCTATAAAACTGCATCGCCTGGTGCTGCGCTGAGGCGGATATCCCCAGAATCATAAAGGATAAGATCCACAGGCCGTAGCTCACTTTACTAAAAATGTTCATTTTGGTTGAATTATAAAAACTGTTTTAAAATTGATGGTAAGCACAGGTCCTACTTTTAGGGTGCCGAAAAGGGCCGATGGGGGCTTGACGCCGAAATCGGTCATTTTAATGGATTCTTCCCCCACGAATCGCATACTGTCCGCTCCAATGTTAAGCTCATTTATCCATAGGGTTGTTGGCCTCGTCACCCCCGCGAGCGTCAGCCGGCCTGCCAGGGCGATCGGCTGTCGTTTTCCGCCGGCTGCCGTCACAGTCACGGAGGCGCCAAGTCGAAAGATGATCTCCGGGTCGGCTTCTGCCTTAAGGGCCTTATAGGTGTTGTTGTCCATGGTCTTACCCATATCGCTCCTTATGGACCGGACAATCATGGTGATGCGTATCGAGCTGAGGTCTGTCCCACCGCCCGCATGCGGCCCGGCTTTCATCTCCCCTGTAACTTCTCCAACGGTCTCCACCCAATCGTGGATGCTCAATGTGCCATGGATGGTCACCGTATATCTTTGGCCCAACTTGTACGTACTTTCAGCGGGAAGGCCTGCGCCGACGAGAGGCCATACCGCTATCAAAAAAAGAATGCGATTTTTCATGTTAATAACACTATCGCCCTCAGGCGTTCATCTTCTGAAAAAGAAGTCCGGCCACGATCCCCTGGATCAAACCGAACAGCAGCCAACTGCCCACCAGGAGCAGCGAAACATCGATGGCACTATAGATCAGCCACATCATGGGAAGGACCGCCACCAACCAGTACAACAGCCCGAATTCGATGCCCCTGTATAAGAGGGAACCTTTGAACAACCCTTTACTGCGATGCCAAAACCAGGCAAGCGCCGAGCCGGCTACAAAAGGGTGTGCGAAATAAAGAATGGCTCTTGCCGACTGCTGTTCAAAAGTAGGATCGAAATATTGCACGGCCATCGACGGGAAGAGCCAGATGGTACCATATAAGCCCAGGATGCTCAATACAAGGAGCACACACCCTGTTACTACCCCTGAAAGAATAACCTTTTTACCCACGGGAAGGCTATTTCCGGACGGTCATAGCAAAATCGATGGTCAACTTGTTACCCGTTCTCAACGTTCCCAACATGTAGGTTGGCGGCTTTATCTGGTAATCGGACATTAGCAGCGCATATGTGCCGGCACAGGTGATCGTCCCATCAGCCTTTAGGCTGCAAGCGGCCGTGAGGGCGACGGCTTTCGTTACGCCGGCAATAGTCAGCTTTCCGCTGCTATTTACTGCAAACTGATCGTTTGCGCCGGGGGTTATCTTCGAAGAGGAAGCTACAAAAGAGATATTGCCCTGTGTCTTCGCATTCATAGCATCGTAGGCTTTGGAGTCCATTCCAGAGCTTTCGCTCTTCAAATTGTGGACAGGAAACGCAAAGGTAAAAGCTGCCAAAGACACCGGCAAGTTCCTGCCTGCCCCATACGTGAATTGGACCGAACAAGCAACGTCCTTATCCTCCATGGACCAGTCGTGCAGGTTGGAAGTGCCCAGCACTTTGACGTCCGCACTCCCTACTCCCGGCGCCGGATTGATAACTGTCCTCACCGGCATTACGGCAAAGGCGCACAAAATGATATACTTCATAATTTTCTTTACTTTTAAATTGAGTTACACGATTCACATGCCTTATCCCATAAAGCCCCAATAGCTATAGACCTGATCGAGATGAATATTGGTGTGGGGCCAATGATCCATATCAAAGCCCGGGGCTTGCTCGAGGGCCTTCCTTTGTTGGTTGAAGATGAATCGCTTATTTTCGGGATCAACCTTGAGCATTCGGAACGGAATAGCGAAATATTTTACGCCAATGCCGAGGAACCCACCAAACTCGACTACAAAATAATCGATATTACCCGTCACCACATCGATCATAATATCCATGATCTCACCCATTTGCTCGTTCGCTTCGTTATGAACCTTATCTCCGATAATAGATGAGGCAGTCAAATACTTCAAAGGAGAATTTGAATATAATTCGCCGTGGTTTGTACCCGTAAGATCGTCGTCACTTAAATTATTCATACCCGCTTTTAATGATCGTTAAAATCATTTTGAACCGGCCATTAGGCCTTATGAAATTGGTCTCATGTGCCGGAATGATAATCCCCATACCCGTCTCCAGCAGGTGAGACACATTGTTAATGACAATATCAGCCTTGCCTTCAATAATTTGCGCGAAAGTATCAAAAGGAGATGTCTTCTCCGTCAGCCCCTCCCCGCTATCAAAGGACATTACGCTGATGTTCCCGGTCGATTTTTTAATAATGGTTTTACTCACTACCGAATTAGACACATATTCAATGATCTCCACGATAATATGCGATATGGACTTTCCCAGTTCGGTAGTATCCGGTTTGTTGTTCATAACCCACAAATATGAGCAATCATTTGTTCATGGGCATTACACACCTCTGGAATTGGGTTATATGATTCACACTTCACCGGTGGGTGAATCCTTCAATTTTTGTCCCCCAATCTTCTCATCAACCGGACGTGGGAGAATAGGGCTTGTCCTACAGTGGGATAATAGTTATACGGAAGACCGAAAAGCTCGCATTGCCGCCGTACTATTTTGCTCAGGGCCGAATAGTGGATATGACTGACCTGCGGGAAGAGGTGATGTTCTATCTGGAAATTCAGACCGCCTACCAGCCAGGAAATGATCTTGTTCCGGGGAGCAAAGTCGGCGGTAGTCGCGACCTCATGGATGGCCCATTCGGAACCGATGACCTTGTGTGTTCCTTCGGCCACATCGAACGTGGTCTTTTCAACTATATGTGCCAATTGAAATACCACCGATAAGGAAAGACCCATGGTTATATGGATTATCAAAAAGCCGATCAGCCAGGGCTGCCAGCCCAGGACATCAATCGGCAACAGTGCATAGAAGAATGCATATAGCAACTTACTGGTCCAAAATATCACGTGCTGTTTAACATCTATCCGTTTGATCGGAGTATTATGGATCCTTTTTCTAAAGTACCGCGCAAAATCCGTTCCCAGGGCCCAGGACAGGGTACTCACCCCATAAAGCACAAACATATAGACGAATTGGAAGCGATGGATGGGCATCCATTTTTGGGTGCTGCACTGCCTCAATAAGGGGCCGTTGGCTATATCATCGTCGATCTTGTCGATGTTGGTATAGGTATGATGGATGATGTTGTGTTTGACCTTCCAAATAAAGGCGTTGCTGCCCAGCGCATTCATAGTCAGCCCCATCATATTGTTTATCCATTTTTTTTCAGAGAAGCTGTTGTGGCAGGCGTCGTGCATGACATTAAAAGCTATGCATACCAGTGTCAACCCGAAGAGAACAGTCGCGAGAATACCCGCCCACCAGGTATAATGACCCATCAGCAGGAATAAATAAATGCCAATGGCGGCCGGGATGAGTATCCAGGCTTTTAAATACAATTTCCAGTTTCCGGTCCTTTTCAGTTTTTGCGTTTTGAAATACATATCCACCGAACTTTTAACAGACTGAAAGAACGTATTATTGCTGTTGTTGAATGTTATTTTAGGCATAAGCTAATAAAGGTACGGTTTCCGTGAATGATACAAGGTTGATCCAATAATAATGTAATATTCAGTTGTTCGGGATGTATTAAATTTGATGAGGGGCAATTTTCCACCCCGACAGTTATGGGAAACTTAATGGACAACGTATTGCGGGTTCCTTCGTATGGTTGGATGGATGCTGAGGGGCGGCTGATCGTCCCTAACACCCGTCAGGTGATGAACGAGTTCTGGTTCCGGCTGAACGTTTTCAGGACAAAAAAGAATTGGCTGGCCTTTTTCAATTGGATAGAGGTGCTGCTGCTGATCGCCTGTTTGTTTATCTTTTTGTTTCGTTATTTCTCCTTTCCCTTGCTGGGGGTTGCGTTTGTCTACAGCATCGTCGTGATGGGAACGCATGGCACGATATGGTATCATCGATATTGCACGCACAACGCATATACATTCAGTAACAAGTTCTGGCGATTTATAACGCGAAATCTGACTGTCAATATAGTCCCTGAAGAAACGTATGTCATTTCGCATCACGTTCATCATGCCAAGTCGGACCAGCCGGGCGATCCTTACAATGCAGCTGCGGGTTTTTTGTATTGTTTCCTGGCAGACGTCAACCACCAGGCTATTTCGGAGAATTTGACAGAAGGCGAATATGCCCGTGTCGTCAAAATGTTGGCCGATACCGGTATTAAACCGAACACATACCGCCAATATCAGCAATGGGGGACTGTTGCCAGGCCGGTCTGGCATTTGGGCGGATGGATCCTGAATTGGAGCTTCTGGGGGATTGTCTTTTACCTGGCGGGAGGCGAGGCACTGCTGTTCGCTTTATTCGGGGCTGCCGGTTTCTGGGCAATTGGGGTTCGAACCTTCAACTATGAAGGACACGGAAAGGGAAGGAACAGGCACCGGGAAGGTGTCGACTTTAACAGGGGAGATCTTTCTGTCAATCAGCTATGGCCGGGATTTGTTGCAGGGGAATGGCATAACAACCATCATCTTTTTCCGTCCAGCGCACGTAGCGGCTTCTTAAGTTATCAATTGGACCTGGCCTGGTGTTATATCAGGCTTCTGAAATCGATCGGAGCCGTACGCAGTTATCACGACTCCAAAAAGGCTTTTCTATTGCAATACCGCGAACCATTTCTTAAGAGGAAAAGGGCTTCGAACGAGCCGGCTTAGTTCAACAACGGCAAAAAAATATGGAACCGGGAGCCGCCGCCCTCGTTTGGCAGGAAATAGATCTCTCCCCGATGGTTTGTGACGATCCGTTTGGATAAGGCCAGCCCGATACCCGTACCCTCGAACCGCTGCCTGGTGTTCAGCCGCTGAAAGATCAGGAAGATCCGCTCCGCGAATCTGGGGTCGATACCAATCCCCTGATCGGCAAAGATGATCTCGCAATAAAGGAGCTGGCTGTCGAGCTGCGGATGCGCTTTCAATTCGGCCGCCGGTACGGTTCGCGAAGAGATATCGATCACCGGTGGCAGGCCGGGCTGCGAGAATTTCAGGGCGTTGCCGAGCAGGTTGTAAAAAAGCTGGTTCATCTGGAGGGGGACAGCGTGGACTGAGGGGAGAGGATCGTAACGGATGACTGCCCGTTTCTCTTCGATCTGCAGGTCGAAATCCCGGATGACGCTTTGCAGGATGACGGTCAGGTCAGTGGATTCAAATACGCTGGCATCCAATACCTTTGAAAAATTCAGCACATCGCGGATCAATGCGGCCATCCGTTCCGCGGACAGACTGATCTTCTCAAGCAGGACCCTGGTCTCTTCGTCAATATCCCCGCGATGTTCCTTAAAGAGGATCGCAGCAAATGTCCTGATTTTTCGTAGCGGCTCCTGAAGGTCATGTGAGGCGATAGTCGCGAATTGCTCCAGGCTTTCATTGGAATACTTAAGCGCGTCGTTTGCCTCTTTCAGACTCGCTGTCCGCTCATGCACCTGTTTAGCCAGTTCGTCTGAAAAATGGCGTTGCTCGTTCTCTTGTTTCCTGGCCTCTGTGATATCTTCCATCGCCAGCAATATCAGCTGTTCGGCGTTGTCCTTCCGGAAGATACGGGCAGCATTCAGCAAAAATATCCTTTCTCCGCCTGCTTTGATCGAATAGTTAATCTCGATATCCTTGATCCTGGCCTGGCGGGATAAGACCAACCCGAGGGCGGCGCGGAGCGCCGGTGTATCCCATTCACCACTTCCGAGGCTATACAAAGATTTGCCTTCCGTTTCTTCTTCCGAAGCGCCGAATTTCTCGTAAAACGCCCGGTTGGCCGTTTTCACCTGCATATGGTGATCAAGCACCAGCAGGGGTTCCCGCATAGTGGCAATGATCGATTCTGCATAAAGCCGGGAAAGGTTCAGCTGCTCATTACGGTCGAAGAGCTCCTGGTTCAGCGTGGTCAGCTCTTCGTTTGTGCTTTGGATCTCTTCCTTGGAAGTCTCCAGTTCTTCGTTGAGGCTTTGCAGTTCTTCGCTGCCGGACAGCAGCTCTTCGTTTGCACTCTGCAGCTCCTCTATAACGGCCTCCTGGTCTTCCACAAAGTTGCGCATGTCCTCACGCAGGGAAGCAAGCTCTTTTTCCAGCTGTTGATTGCGTTGATGGATAGCGGCGCCGTCGTTATCCGCTGATCGAGCCGCCGCTTCCGATTCAGGAACGGCTTCGGAACTTCCTGAACCCACTTCCCTGAAAAGAACCAGGAAATGGGATTCCTTTGTATTCGGCAACGGATGCACTTCAAGGGTTATCCAGCGTTGTTTTCCGGAGGCTGCCAACGGGATATTTTCGCTTATCTGCGGCAGTCTGGACGTTCGGGACTTGTGCAAGGCGTTCCTGAGCTCGAATGCCAGGCCGTCCTTTGTGAGCTTCAGGATATTCAGGCTCGGCTTACCCGGTCCCGGTTGCAGCCAGCTGCTTGTCGATCCCCGGAATTCCACGATATCGAGCTGGTCATTGACGATGACGCCGGGTGGTGAAAAGCGCGACAGCAGAAAGTTATCGGCACTTTTTTGAAAATCATCACGGCCAGGCTCCTTTCCGATGGGCTTCTCCGACTTGACCGTTGTCTTCTCGGCCCGAACGGCGGATACCGGGAAGAATTGTGCAGAGCCAGGCTTGCGGGAGTATATCTTTTCCTTTCTGTCAAAAGGCAGGAACAGATCCACAGCGGGAGCAGTCGTCTCGGAATGCCCCAGCAACAGGTAGCCATTCTCCTTTAAGGCGTAATGAAATGTCGCGAGCGCCTTTTTTTGCAGGTAGGGCTCCATATAGATGAGCACATTCCGGCAGCTGATGAGGTCCATCCTTGCAAAGGGCGGGCTCTTCAGGAAATCGTGATGGGCGAATACGCAGATTTCACGAATGGATTTACTGACGTGATAGCTACCGGCGATCTTTTCAAAATATTTCTCTAACCGTTCGGGCGAGACGCCGCCCACCTCCGCCACTGAATAGATCCCTTTCCTGGCGATAGCGATGGATTTTTCGGAGACATCTGTTGAAAAGATCTGAATCTGGAAGGCGTCGGCCCTGGCGCCCAGGTATTCGTTCATCGAGATCGCCATGGAATAAGTCTCCTCGCCGGTGGAACACCCTGCGATCCAGATGCGCAGCTGGCTTCCGTCTTCTTTATCCGTAAACAGCAGCGGCAGCAGCGATTCGCGAACGGTATCAAAGGTCGCGGGGTCACGGAAAAATCCCGTGACGGGTATCAGGAAATCCTGGTAGAGCAGGTCCTGTTCGGCAGGATTCTCTCTAAAAAAATCCACGTAAGCCCTTATCGTCCTTATCTTGTTCAACCCCATCCGACGTTCGATCCGCCTTCGGATGGTCTTTTGTTTGTAATAGGTGAAATCGGTGCCTTTTCTCAATTGCAGCAGCGCGAGCAGCTGTCTGAAAGCGCCCTCCTGGTCCGGGTGCTCTTCCTCTGCTTCCGCCGGCCCTTCTTTGAATCCTCCCGTCGACCTGGCGATCTGCACGGGGATCTCTTCCGGAGTAAGGATGAAATCCACTACGCCGGCATCTATGGCGTTTTGAGGCATCCCACGAAAGGCCGCCGACCCCTGCTCCTGTGCGAAGGTGAGCCCACCGCGCTTCTTAATGGCTTTCAACCCTTGTGTTCCGTCTGAGGCGGTACCGGATAGCACTACCCCAATGGCATGTGAACCGTGGACTTCCGCCAGCGAAGTGAAGAACACATCGACCGGAAGGCTTTTCTTTTTTTTTGGACGCGGTTTGAGCCGTAACCGGCCGTCATCGGCCGTCAGCAACTTGTTGGAGGGTATGATATAGATATGATTGGGCTCGACATGAACATTATCGGTGACCTCTTCCACCGGGATGGGGGTGTTCTTTTGCAGGATCGCCGGGAGCATGCTTTCATGGTTCGGCTCCAGATGCTGCACCAGGATAAATGCCATTCCGGAGGATTCGGGTATAGCCTTCACCAGCCGTTTGAACGCCTCCAATCCGCCGGCCGAAGCGCCGACTCCGACTACCGGAAAGCCATCGGATGAAGGATATCCGGAATTATACTTATCTCTCGATCTTGCCATGACGGCAGCGATTTTCAGAAAGTTACGCTTTATATGGGAATCTTCAGATCCGGTAGCAAAGGGCATTGATATTCATACCGGCGCCTACGGAGGCAAAGAGAATAATATCGCCGGGAGACAGGCAATGTCCCGGGAGTGCATTCTTCCTCACCATATCGAAAAGTGTGGGGATCGTTGCCACGGAGCTGTTGCCCAGTTCCCGGATATTCATCGGCATGATGCCGTCCGGAACCTCCTGGATGCCAAAAAGACCATAAAAAGCCTTTACGATAGCGGTGTCCATTTTTTCATTTGCCTGGTGAAGGAAAATTTTTTTGACCTCCTCCAGTTGGATCTTGCAGGCATCCAGACACGATTTCATCGCCACGGGAACCGTACGGAGGGCGAATTCATATACCTTTCGGCCCTGCATCTTTAAATATCGGGTATGGCAGTTCGCCGGCGGGCAATTGGATTTCCCGAGACTGATATAGTTGCTTTCAGCCAGTGCATGGGTCTGGCTTATGGAGCCAAGGATACCTGCATCGACGGAATCCCCTTCGGTTGCTTCGAGAAGGACTGCCCCTGCGCCGTCGCTGTAGATCATGCTGTCGCGGTCGTGCGGGTCGATCACGCGGCTCAGGGTCTCGGCGCCTATTACGAGACATTTCCGGGCCATTCCAGCCCGGATAAAAGCGTCGGCCTGTATCAACCCCTGAAGCCAACCTGGACAGCCAAAGAGCAAGTCATAGGCGACACAAGCAGGATTGACAATTTGAAGCGAGCTTTTTACCCGGCTAGCCAGGCTGGGTACGGCATCGCTTTGGAAGCTGTTCTTTTGAACGTCGCCAAAGTTGTGCGCCACGATCAGCTGGTCGATTGTCTCTGGGTCGACGCCGGCATCTTCTATCGCGGCTGCAGCTGCGATGGCGGCCATGTCGGACGCATTCAACTGGTCGTTTGCATATCGACGCTGCGCAATCCCGGTTATCTTCTCAAACTTGCGGATGATCTCTACGGCGCCATTCAAAAGGCGTTGGTGGTCCCCATCATAAAATTCAGCCCGGACAAAATCCTCGTTCGACCGGATCTCGCCCGGTATAAAGCTACCCGTCCCCGTGATCAAAGCGCCCATAGCGTGGCATTTGAGATTTTATTAAAAAAATGGGCGGTCGCCGCTGACCGCCCGGGATAAGAATTACCTCAATTATTCGCAACAAAAAAACACCAACTCTTACCAGAGCCACGACATTTAAAAAAACACTGAATAAAGGTAATGCTGCTTATGCCCGGAAACATTGCAATGTTAGGGAAAAATGTTACAAAATTCACAGGTTTTTGGGGTATTGCTGTTTGAACTGGGAAGTCGTCAGCCCGGTAATTTTTTTGAATTGATTGGACAGATGCGCGAGGCTGCTGTAGTGCATTTTATGCGCAATTTCCGTCAGCGTCATTCTTTCATACAGAAGTAATTCTTTTACCCGCTCGATCTTGTGGCAGATATAGAATCTTTCGATTGTGACGTGCTGCGTTTCCGAGAAAAGGTTGGACATATAGGTATAGTCATGGTGCAGCTCTTCGGTAAGGTGGGTCGACAGATTGTATACCAGCTGCTCTTCGCTATGGTAGACAACATCCAGGATGACATTCTTTATCCTTTGTACCAGGATATCCTTTTTATCTTCGAATAATTCGACGCCGGCCTGCTTTAACACTCCGCAGAGCATGCCGTACTGGGAAGGGGTGAGTTTCTCATCCGTCCTTATTTCGTTGATCTCCACGGAAACGCCGTGAAGGCTAAGTCTGTTCAGCTCGTTGCGGACGAACATCAGGGACTCGAAGGTGGCGGTATTTTTTATGAAGAGTATCAAGATACACGGTGCCTTTCGACTGCTCCTTCATATGCAATTTACATAATTTTTGGCTGATGGGGATGCGGGGCAAAATACCGATCTTTTGGTCTACCTTACATGCAGGGGCACTGCAACTTAGGCGAAACAAATCTAGCTATATGACCATATTACTGGTTGACGATGATGAAGACGACCGGAAGCTATTTATCGAAGCCACGAAAGAGGTGGACAGCACGATTACCTGCTTCTCCGCTTCCGACGGTGTGGAAGCGATGGCTTATCTGAGGGACGACCACAATGACGTACCGGATTTCATCTTTCTCGACCTGCGTTTGCCGGGTTTTTCGGGCGAAGAATGTCTTATAGAAATCAAACAGGAGCCCCGGATGGCCAATGTTCCGGTCATCGTCTATACTACCTCCCGGGATGTTCGGGAATCGGTGCGACTAAAACAACTCGGCGCCTCACATTTTGCCAGCAAGCCGGTTTCACCTGAAGAAGTGTATTATATGGTATCTTTCATCATCGGAGAGAGATGGTAGACTCCAACCGGAATATAAGTGGTACCTTGTAAACATCATGATCGAAAAATCAGACCTCGAAGGCGTGCTGAAGGGTACTTTATCGTTAAATGGCTGTACTATCAAGGTCAAGGTATCAAAGTCAACCGTTACGCTTACCGGGAGGGTATACTCCACGGAGCAGAAAAGCGAAGCGGAGCGAATAGCCTGGAAGGTGCTTGGTGTGTGGACGGTTGGCAATGAATTAGTGATCGATGAGGGGCTTAATCCGGTAAATAGCTTTCGGACAGAGTAAGGCTTTCCCTGCTGACGTTCTTATGAAAAGTATACAAGGACCTGATCTGTCTATTTATATCCGAATAATCTCTGGGAGGATCTTTGGGAGCAAATAAGCCATCTCGTTCCCAATGATCCACAGAAAGACTGACGGCGATGGGGTTGATCCAGAAAGGAGACTTCATTTTCTCCAACTGTTCCGGCATGCAATCTTCAAGAATCATATAAAACAGGACTTGAACAAACTCCTCAATCTTTTGTATGGAGACAGCATAGTCTTCCATTAGCTGTTCGATCGTCTTATCTTTTTGCAAGCACCGATCATAAAGCTCCTTTATAAACGGTATTTTCAAATAATCAATAAATTGAAATGAAAAAGTCCCTTTTGATACCCTGGACCAATCCGAAAATAGCTTTCTGACCTTGAAAGCCACAATGGAGAAGGAAAAAAGTATATCCTGAATTTTTTCTGTCTTTTGTTCGTCCAGATAAATGGAATTAAACATCTGGGGGGTAGCAATTGTCCAGGCAACGAAAATATCCCAGATGTAGCGTAATGATTCCACCTGCGAATTACCAAAATATGGATAGGCTGATTGAATGTCGGCAACTAACCAATCATTTTGCATAATGATAAACTGGTTATAAAACTCAATTCTGTCCTTGTTAATTTCTCCTGTTGACAGACATTTTGTGATCAATTGAGTGATGATGGAATTTGAATAACCGATGAGGTTTGAGCCGGGGGAGTAAAACGGATCCGGAAACAGTGCGGCTTCGCCCGTACAGGCCCATCGATTTTCAGAAAATACCTGTTTTGACGAATAGCTATAGTTCCTAAGGCCCAGGAAATCCATTACTTCAAAGTTTTCGATCTTCGAAGCTATAAATGGGTCTTTCTGTTTGATCCAATCCAGGGCTTTTTGAAGGTTGTTAAACTCTGTATAGTCATGCAGGTTTTCATCAACCACTATTCCGACGCTGGTGTTGCCATTTATGAGCGGTATAAGCCAGATCCAATATCCGTTCCCCATTAAATGGGTGGTCGAATAATAGCGGATTTTGTGCGGGACCCGTTGGTGCCATTTCGTATTTCCTTCCGGGACAAAATCACTGACATCCAGCCTTCCTTTTACCCGCCACCATGCGGCGCTGCAAGCGCTATTCAGCTTCCGTCTAAGCCCGAGTTTCTTTTGCAGGATGGATCTTCTTCCGGAGGCGTCTACCACCCACTTGCAGGAGACGGATTGCCGGGCTGCGTCTTTGGCTCTTTCACTGTACAGGACTTCATGATTGATATTCCCTTCATTCAAAATGATGTCCTCGACGGAAACATCATCCATTATGGAAACACCGGCTTGCTTGTTCAAGAAATAAAGATCGTTCTCGAATTTTCCTCTGTCGATCTGGTAAGAATCAATGGACCCATATTCGGAAAGGCCTATTTCGGGGTAGTCAGCAAAATCGTCAAACCCTTCTTTGAAGAAATACCGCAACCCACATTTTATATACTGGTCGTTTTTTAAGTAAGGCTTAAGCTGTAAAGTTTCCCTGAAGTAGAATCCGGCAATTTCTACCGTGGACTCGCCCACCTTATGCGCTGCCTCCCTTACCGGAAACGGGTTTTTCTCGAGAATCAAAACACTGATAGCATTGTTCTCTAATTTCAGTTGTCTTGCGAGGCACATGCCGGCCAGTCCCCCACCGCAAATAACGACATCGTATGTTTGCGATTTCATGAAAAATGTTTTTTTTAAGCTTGAGGATCGAAGATTCGGCGAAAGGCAAGCACTACAGAAAGGCGGAACACATTGAAGGTATTTATAATACAAATAGCGGGCAAATAAATGTTGGGACAAATATTTGGGACAATCCTGTGATATCCTTCGTGGCGGTCGCCTATCAAAGGCTGGAAACGATGTGGCAGCTTGCTTCCCCGGACGATGGGCGGCGAGGCCGTGGGGCCTACTCCGGGGGTCGTGCTTTGACGATATGGTAGTTCGCATTTTGCGAACTTTTTGGAAGGATGTATTACTTTATGGGATATGAAAAATGCGATGATTCGGATGTTGGCGCTGGCCGCGGTGGGCGGATGGAGGTTTAACGGGCAAATGGATTCGCAGAACTCTTCTGCGTATAACCCGGCGGTATCTGGAACATCGCTGCAGGAAAATTCTTACGCTCCGCTGCAATAAGCTGCATGTCCATTGAAATGATTTTGGACTGCATTTGCGCTTTTACAAAGCTGCCGCCGCAGCCTGCTTGCTCAAGCGCCTGCATCATTTTCGGCGTCACGTTTTGGTTGAGGGCTAAATTCCTGAAATCGGCATACCCCGGCACGTCTACACTTGTCCAGATATCTTCGGTCGTTCCGCCGGACTTTACGCCGGCCGGGTAGATTGTCATCCTGGAGTGAATGCAGTTATAACCCAAAACACGCTCGTTTCCAACCTTGGTGACCTGGTAGACCATGCCACCACCCGAATTAATAGCGGCCGTATCAATAATATTAAAGACGAAAGTCTTGCTATCGGGAAAGACCCGGACACTGTATCGGGGCATTCCCGCATGTCCAAGGACCTGCATCCGCGTGCCGAGCAAATCCAGATCGGTTCGGATGTTGTGTCCATCGGTAATGGCCGTGGACAAGGTATCGCTGCTGGTGGAATCTTTATTATTTTTCCCTTTAAAGGTATAGATAACGTGGTATTGATAGAGCAGCCCGCTGCCGCCGGTACTTGTCATAAAGGCTTTTATGGCGGCGGCAGAGTCTGCAGCGGAGATCGAGGGCTTTGGTTTCCCGTGAGCGGTTCCAGGCTTCATGTTGGTCACCAGGTTCTTCAGCATCTGGGCGCCGGAGGCGAGGGGAAGGGCGGCCATCATCAGTATGACGGCCAGCCCGGTATATATTCTTTTCATGCGTTGCATTTTACAGGATTATTTATAGCCTTGCGCCATAAAATTGGCGTCGAAATACAGGGAGTAGGAGTTTTCTTGTTGCGAATTCAACTGCAGTTGGTTTTGTTGTCCAAGGCTCCACATCAGCTTGGTGCCGGTGGGTCCGCCGATACTGGTGGGATTTGGGTTGGCGGGGCTCGGGTTCAAGTTGATGACGATCGCAAGTTGGGTGATATCCCAGACGTCAAAGCTGACCCCGGGGGTGGATCCGGGTGTGTAGCCGATAGGCCAGATATACATGTGGCCGCCCGACTTCGTTAGGGTTGCGACATCCAGTTTGCCTTTGTATTTCTTGCCGGGCCGGAATATAATGGAGTGGGTGCTGTTGGCGGTATAGGCTTCGTTCATGTTCTGGTTCAGGGAGACGAACATACATTCCTCCGGGTCGCCGGGGGTGCCCGCCGTCATCCCGGGTACGATCTCCATGATAAAGCCGGTATGCGGCTCTTTGCCGTCGCTGCCCTGGACGACCGTTGCCATAACGCTGGAGATCGTGGGCGATCCGCCATCTGCGGGTATACAGGTACGGACCGCGAAATTGTCCGTGATGCTGGTGGTATTGAGGACATCGCCCGACATCGTGGAAGCCTTATACTTGATAGGTCTCGCCTGCTTGTAAGTACAAGTCGCGAAGATCTTTTCAATCTGGGCCTTCAGGTCTTTTAGCGAGTAAGCGACACTGACACCGCCCGGTCCGCCGATGATATAGCTGTTGATGGTTGTTTGTACATTGCTGCTGACGCTGCCATAATCGACGCCAAGGGAGGCCGAAAAGCCAAAACCCGAATAGCTGGCCTTGAACTGATCGGCTTCCTGCTCGGACGAGAAGGTGAGATCGGCATTCGCCAGCACCCGGACACCGTATTGCACTTCGCTGATAAAGGAAAGATAAGGTGTCGCTTCGATACTGGGGTTTTTGTAGAATCCGCTGTCCGGCGGCGTGCTGGTGATGGAGAACATGGTTTTGGTCGCGTCGATGGTCATGTGGACATGGTTAGACTGACTGGACGTGCTGTAGGTATTGGCAAGGCTGACTCCGTAGCCGCTGGCGGCCGCGCCGATACTGAGGCTGTATGCCGCGCTGGTTTCCGCGAGGCTCACCTGGTAGAAGAAGCTTTCGTTGCCGGTGGTATTTGGCACACGTTTGAACAATTCATTAACACCATTTTGAAGCGTGCCCTGGTCGGGGTTGGGGACATATTCATACGATTTCCCGCTCATGTTGGGCTGAGTACAGGAAAGCTGGGTTGTGTAGCGGCTGCCGGGCTGCTGGCCCCAGGCCCCGTCGGTCAGATTGGCGTAGGTATAACACAAGCCGGGAACGATATTGGCCATGGAGCCGGAATAATCATTATTAAGAAAGGAGTTACTGTTGGCGCTAAGGACGACGGGCGTCACGGTGCATTCATAGGCGCCTGAAGTCTCCTTTTTCACCTTTCCGTTGGTATTTGAGGTGGGCGGCCCGACCAGTTGACCGGTAGGCAGTTTCTTGTCAAGCGTGATCGCGAGGGAACTACCATCCTTGAATGAGTATTTGTTCACCACAGGGGCGGGCGTAGATTTGTCGTAAGCGGCCTTGCGTTTGGCATAGGCCGGCGTTTTTTGATACTCTTCCATATTCCTTACCAATGGAGCGGCCTCGAGTTTTGTCGTGGCCGCGGTCGCAAGTGCCGGCGGGGGCTGCGTGGCGAGTTTGGCGGTGGATTTTGCAGCGGGTTTAGCCTGCGCCACGGCGCAGGTGCTCCACAAGAGGGCAAGAGCAGGGAGGAGAGAGGCTCTCCGGAAAACAAAAAGGCGGGGCAAGTTCGAAAACTGTTTCATACCTGATCGATTTTGAAAAATGCGTTTTGGAAAAAATGATATTCTTGATTAGTCCGCGGTTGGTTCGACAATGGTAAAATGCGGTTATAAGAAGAAGGCTTCGGGGCTCCCGTGGAATCGACAGGATGTACTCCCGTGGAATCGCCGCCCGCTTTCTTCTTGTTCTTTTTCTTAAAAAGCCCGGTGAAGCCTTTGAGCGCCTTGTTGCCGGCGCTGTCGACCTTATTCATCGCATTGTTGGAAACGGTGTTGGACTTGGTGACCACATGGTTCTCGCCGTTGTCCTTTATCGTCTGCGGCAGGGTTTTTATCGCCTGGTCGGCCGCCGATTGCGCGGCTATATTGCCGGCTGACAGGACGAGCATGATGCAGGCGGCGACTCGAAACAAGGTCTGTGGAGTAAGTATTCGCATAATAACAGGTATTTACTTCACAAAAGTATTTTCAATGCGCATCAGTTAATATCCCTTAAAAAGGGTAATTTACCATAGGTGCTATTTTTCTACCTTTAACACAGTGGATCTAAAGCGTGATTACATGAAACCCATGTTCCTTGTGGTCGTCATTGCGGCAACTGTAACTAACGCACACGGGCAGCGTTCGTGGGAAAGCAGTAGGGACAGCTTGTTGACTGTCTTATCGCTGGAGAGAAACGATACTGAAAAGGTCTGGACCATGCTGCACTTAGGGATCGTTTATCTCGACAATCATCCCGATTCTGCCGATTATTACGCCAAAGCATTGTGCAAATTGAGCGAGAAGATCCATGTCCCCGGCGGGTTGGCTAATGGGCTAAGCATGCAAGCATATATACTATCGGCCAAAAACAGGCCGGAGGAGGCAATTGCGATGGACCTTGAGGCAATCGGAATAGCGAAAAAAGCGAATTTGAAAAAAGACCTCGCAAATATCTGCAATAATACGGCCATCCTTTATAATGGGATCGGAGATCAATCTTCGAGTCTTGATTTTTATTTAAAGGCTGCGGCCATCTATGAAGGATTAAAAGATTCATCTTCCATGTCATTCATCTATGGGAATATCGCGGGGGTATACAATGATCTGAAGGAGTACGATAATGGATATATCTACTCGCTAAAAGGGATATCCCTATGCCGGCGGCTGCATACAACGCATGGGCTTGGTTCCGGCATGGTGAATCTCAGCAGTTCGCTTATTAATTTAAAACGCTTCGATACGGCGCTGGTCGTCTTGAATGAAAATAAAGAACTGGCCAGCAAAGAAAAGAATAAGTACCAGCAAATCAATGTCATGGCCAATATGGATTATGCCTTTGCCGGGCTGGGCAAATTCAATCTTATAAAAGCCAATGCGGACGAGATGATGGCCCTTTCGAACTCGATCAATTACACAGAGGGGATCTGTTATGGGTTAGTCGGATTGGCGGAATACTGGCTGCACAAAAAGAAGTTCACCCTAGCGATCCACTATGCAGACGAGGCTATTTCCACCGCCGGTAAAACCAAGCTTATCAGCACGCTGCGGGACGCCTACCAGGAAGCGGGTAATATCGAGGTCGCCAAGGGCAACTCATCGCGGTTTCGTTATTATGACGGGCTGAGAGATTCGATCGATGAAGTCTTATATTCCGACAAGATCCTTAAGAATACGCAGGAATTGGATGCCAAATATTCATTGAATAAAAAGCAGGCCCAGATCGATGACCTTAATAAGCAGCGGGAGATACAGCAGCTTACTATAAAGCAGCGCAGCACGATGAATTGGGCACTGTCAGGCCTTGTCTTGGTGACTGCCGTAATAGCCCTCCTGCTTAACAGGAACTACCGGCAAAAAAAGAAGTTGTTGCAGGCGCGTGCATTGCTCCAGCAACAACGGATTGCGGAATTGGAAAAGGAGCGACAACTACTGGCCGCGCATAGCGTAATGCAGGGTCAGGTGGAAGAGCGTACCCGGTTGGCGAAAGATCTTCATGATGGACTAGGCAGCATCTTGTCCAGCGCCAAATATTCTTTTTCAAACATGAAGGAAACCTTGCCCATCACACCCGAAACCGAGGCGGCATTTGACCGGAGCATGGATATGCTGGACTGTTCGATCAACGAATTGAGAAGGATAGCTCATAATATGATGCCCGAAGCGTTGGTGAAATTCGGGCTGGATACGGCGCTAAAGGATTTCTGCAATAGCGTGGAACAGAGCGGCGCCCTCCAATTAAGGTATCTGTCGTTCGAGATACGAGAGAATTCGATACCGGCGATCACGGCCGGTTCGGTATACCGGATCATCCAGGAACTGGTCAATAACATCCTGAAACATGCCGGCGCAACGACGGCCTTAGTGCAGCTGATCAGGAAAGAAGACACCTTAAGCATCACCGTAGAAGACAATGGCCGGGGCTTCAATGCCAGCATTCTCGAAACCAGCGATGGATCAGGCTATCTTAATTTAAGGAGCCGCGTAGAATACCTGAACGGCACGCTCGATATCCAGACAGGGCCGGATAAGGGGACTTCTGTAAACATCGAAATATCAAATGTAGCAGCATGATCAACGTATTCATTATAGACGATCACCAAATGATCCTCGAAGGAATTCATTCTCTTTTGCTCGGGGAAAGGGATATCAATTGGATGGGGAGCGCCAGGCTGCCTGATGAATTACTGACCTTCCTGAAAACCAGTCAGCCGGACGTGTTGCTAATGGATATTAACCTTCCGCAAAAAAACGGACTTGATTTGTGTAAGGAAGTGAAAGAAAAATATCCTGCCGTCAATATCATCGGATTGAGCACTTCCGACCAGGTGAGCGTGATAAGAAAAATGAGGGAGAACGGGGCATCCGGATTCCTGTTGAAGGACGCGTCCAAACAGGAGATCATCATGGCTTTGCGGGAGGTCAGTAAAGGCAGGGAATATGTGAGCTTTTCAGTGGCCGAAGCTTTAAAGAAAAGAACGCCCGATGACTTACTCCTGCCCGTGCTGACCAAGCGAGAAAAAGAGATACTGGAATTTATATCGGAAGGTCTCACGAATAATGAGATTGCCGTAAAGCTTTTTCTGAATAGCACTACCATCGATTCCCACCGAAAGAATATGCTGACCAAGTTCAATGTGAAAAATACGGCCGCACTCATAAAGATCGCGATGAGCAATCATTTGATATAATTTGAATTTTTTAGCGCACTAAAATCGCTCCCGATCCGTTATTAAGACTATTCCCAATATCTCCTTTAAATGAAAGACTTATGAAAAATACCTCTACCCTCGGGATTATCGCTATCCTCCTTGGAATAATGGCGGTTTGCGATTCCTGCAGTTCCACCAATCTGATGTCACTGAACGTAAATGAACCGGCGCCTGTAAGCCTCCCACCCAATGCAAAGACAGCAGCTGTAGTGAACAGAAGCCGCGCAGCCGATGACAGCAGAACGGTCGACGCTATTCACCGGACGCTTGGCCTCGAAAGCAAGGAGTTACAGGCGGAAGGAGCCGGGGCAAGTACGACCGGCCTCACCGACGCATTGATCAGAAGCAACCGGTTTACTTCCGTTAGAGCCCTCGACAATCTCGATCTCCGGTCCTATGGTGCGGGGGTATTTCCCGTTACTATGTCATGGGACACTGTGGAAAAAATATGCCGGGACAACCAGGTTGATGTGCTGTTCGCGCTGGAACTTTTTGATGCCGATTCAAAGGTTGGTTTGAACGTAGC
>DATMLR010000373.1:0-6320 GCA_035570015.1 Puia sp. | reverse complement strand
GTGGCCGTGATATTGTTGAACCGGCGGATGATGGTCTTCAGATCGTCAATACTGTAGATATGATGATCACTATAAGCCAGCTCGTAATAGGCCCGGGAGCGGTCGTTGAGCCATCGCTTGAGCGGGGCGGGGTTGGCAATTCCCGTCACCAGCAATACTTCCACGTGGTCGTCGACGACCGCCGGCGTACGGCGGGTAATGTGGTACGGATGGTCATACCGGATGGCGGTATAGAAGAGGTGCTGATGAGCCAGCGGCCTGATCTCTGCAGCGATCTCGCGCCGCTCGTCCACGGAAAGGTCTTCACGGCATTTGGTGACGACGATGATATCGGCCCTGCGGTAGCTGGAAGGGGCGTCGCGGAGGTCGCCGCTGGGGAGCCACCAGTCACGTGTGAACAGATTCGAATAATCCGTGAGGAGGATATTAAGACCCGCTTTCACAGAGCGATGCTGAAAGGCGTCGTCGAGGATGATCGCCTGGGTATGCGGACGGTCATGGAGCAGCTGGGGGATAGCAACCAATCTCTCCTCCCCTACCGCTACCGTTACATGTGGAAATTTGGAGTGAAACTGCATCGGTTCATCGCCGATATCCAGCGCGGTAGTCAATTCGTCGGCCAGGGCGTAGCCACGCGTTTTTCGTTTGTAGCCCCGGCTCAGGATCGCCAACGTAAACTTGTCCTTCAAACCGGCGACCATCCACTCCACCAGGGGCGATTTCCCGGTACCGCCGACAGCAAGGTTACCCACACAGATGACCGGCAGGTTAAAGGAGCTCGAGGGGAGAATCCTCTTGTCAAATAGCCAGTTGCGGATCTTGATGATCAGCGCATAGACCAGGGAGAAGGGGAATAGCAAAATCCGTATCGGCCTGAGAAGAAAAGAGTTGACGTTCATAGAACGAGTTCAAAGTCCGCCGGTGTTCCGGCGGGTCAAAGGTACGGCAAATTTAGCGATTGGACTTTCAGGGCCGCCTGCAGTGCAGGTCTGATCTTCTCGGCCTGTTCCCGGACAAAATCGCTGCTGAGGTCCCCTTCGAATGGGATCGAAGCAATGGCAGGAAGGCCGCTCCACTGTGCGATCTCCTCCTCATAGCGCATATACTGATCGTTGAATATCCAGCCGGCGACCCGCAAGCCCTGGCGGCGACAGGCGGCGGCCGTCAGGAGGGAATGGTTAATACTGCCGAGATAGTTGCGGCTCACCAGGAGCACTGTCGCGTCGAGTTGCGGGATCAGATCGATGATGAATTGCCGGTCGTTGAGCGGAACGAATAATCCGCCGGCACCTTCGATCACCAGCGGCCGGTCCTTTATGGTTTTGAATTGACTCACAATCACGCTGAGATCGATGACGACGCCCTCTTTGCGCGCAGCGATATGCGGGGAGGCGGCCAACGCCAGCTTATAGGTCTCCGGGCATAGCCGGCCCTGCGGCCGGCTGATCCGCTCCCCTACCCATTCGGAATCCGTACCATCTTCATAACCGGCCTGAACGGGCTTCCAGTAAACCGCTTCCAGCGCTTCCGTCACCACGGCGGCGACAAGCGTCTTGCCGATACCGGTCCCGATGCCCGTGACAAAGATTGGATGCATTTACATTTTTTTGACGAAAATCGAAAAGATCGTGGTTCCATAATGGCGCTGCGTAACGTAGTACGAATAGCCTTCATAGTTATTGCGGGGGGTATGCTCGAGAATAAACCAGCCTTTGTCATTCAACAGCCGGGGCGTCAGCTTTGGTAGCTCATCGATCGTCGCCAGGGCATAAGGAGGGCCGGCAAATATCAGGTCGAATGTGTCGGTACATTGTTCGATGAACTTGAACACGTCCATCCGAACCGCCTTGTAAATGCCGCCCAGGTCAAGCGCTGCGGCTGTCTTTTGAATAAAGGCAAACATGGCCGGATCTTTTTCGACTACAGTCAGATCGCGGACACCGCGGGAAGCCAGTTCATAGCTGATGCTGCCGGTGCCGCCAAAAAGATCGAGCGTCTTGAGCGACGGAAGGTCGAGATTATTCTCCAGGATATTGAACAGCCCCTCTTTAGCGATATCGGTTGTCGGCCTGGTGTGGGGCATTTTTGCAGGCGGGTGAACCCTCCTGCCCCCAAGGTCACCGCCGATTATGCGCATACCGCGATTTTGAGGATATTGGAAAAATAGTGCAGGGGCAATTCCTTGAGCTCATCAGTGATCCGGATGCTCTCGTCGATCTCTTCGAATTGGAGGCGGAGGAAATATTTATGCAGCTCTGCGCTGAGCGCCGACTGCCGGTCGATCAGGCCGCCGACGAGCAGCTTGACGCTTTCCTGATCGAGACCCAGCTGGCGGCAGCAGTTGAGGAGATGATAGATGACGTCACTGGTATCCTGATAGAGAAAGGTCTGCACCAGCTGGACCTTGCCATCACGCACGAAGAGCGCGACCATTTTATCCGAATAGAAAATGACCTTAATGCTGTCTTCAGGATCGTTGGAGTCGAACATCTTGAAACTCTTTAGCAGCAGACTATAGTAGTGCCAGTATTTACCGGCCGTAAAACAACTCTGGAGCAGCTGGTGCAGGTCCACCGAAATGCGATAAACGTTGAAGAGTTCCCACCAGGGGATCTTTTCGGTCAGGATCAGCCCTTTGTTCAGATTGCCATGTAGGGTGTCAATGATCTCGCGATTATTTTCCATCGAAAACAGGGGCTCGGGCACGAGGCTGCATTCCGGAAAATTGTAAATGACCAGCGTCTCCTTTGCCGGACGGCGGAGCAGCGGGTCCGATTCCAGGATCTCCCGGAGCGTATCCGCCAGGGTTTTCTCCTTGCCGATTTCCAGCTGGAAGTGTTTGACGGTTAATGGGCTCATGTTCCGCTGGTTGAGGAGGACATAGGTGAAGGCATGGGGGTTGACTTCCAACAGCAGCCGGGACTGGAGCAACTCCTCATCCGAGACGGAGGATACTTCGATTTGAAATGCAGGTTTATGCATCATGTCAGATGTGCAATAATACTACAATCTTATGTAAATTCGGGCGTGGCAATTACCAAAACTTACGTTGTCGCCATCAGCAACCGGGATATTCTGCGCATGGCCCTCCCCATCAGCCTGGCGATCCTGGTGCCGCAGATCAATTTCATTACCAATAATATCTTTCTGGGCCATCTCGACGAAACCGGCAACGCGTTGTCGACGGCGGGAATCACCGGGGTATATTATCTGCTGTTTGCCGTTATCGGGCAGGGGCTGAATACCGGGCTGCAGGCCCTGATCGCCCGGCGCGCCGGAGAGGGACGGATCGACGAGATCGGCAAGCTTTTTTTCCAGGGGGTCCTGATCGCGCTGGTCCTTTCCGCGATCGGCATTGCCCTGACCTGGACCCTTGCGCCGGTGGTGCTGTCGGATGCCCTTCATTCGGACGTGGTTCGCGACCAGGCGCTTTCCTTTCTTCGCATCCGCATCTGGGGTCTCCCCTTCCTGTATATCTATCAAATGCGAAACGCGCTGCTGGTCGGCACCAATCAAAGCAAGTTCCTCGTGTACGGCACGCTCGCGGAGACGGGCGTTAACGTCCTGCTGGACTATGGGCTGATCTTCGGTCATTTCGGACTGCCCATGCTGGGTTTCAACGGTGCGGCATACGCGTCCATCTGTGCCGAGGCGGCAGGGCTGCTGGTCGTATATGGCGTGATCAATGCGCGGGGGATCGGCCGCGAACTCCAGTTGTACCACCATTGGCGGTGGGACCGGAAAACGACGCGTTTGATTCTCGTACAGTCGTCCCCGCTGGTCTTTCAGTTCACGATCTCGATCGCCGCTTGGAATTTCTTCTATGTGCTGGTGGAGCATCATGGGCGGCAGGCGCTGGCGATCAGCAATACCATGCGGAACATTTTCGGGATGTTTGGGGTCTTTGTCTGGGCCTTCGGGTCCACGACCAATGCAATGGTCAGCAATATCATCGGGCAGGGAATGGAGGAACGGGTGCATGAGCTGATCGGGCGAATATTGAATTGGAGTGTGGGCCTGGCCCTGCTGGTAGCGATCTTTCTGAACCTGTTCCCCCGGGCCTTCTTATCGGTCTACGGGCAGGATGCAGCGTTCACATCTGCCGCGATTCCGGTGCTCCGCGTCGTTTCAGTGGCGCTGATCATGATGTCGTTTTCGGTGATCTGGCTCAATGCGGTAACGGGAACAGGCAATACGCGGATCAACTTATGGATCGAGGCGATCACCATCTTCTTCTATTCCATCTACGTGTACCTGGTGCTGGAGCACTGGCACGGGTCGCTGGTCGTCGGATGGATGTCCGAGTGGCTCTATTGGGGTTGTATGTTCACCATGTCCTATATCTACATGCAAAGCGGGAAATGGAAAGGGAAGGTGATTTAAAACTTCTTGTTGAGCGTAATCCCTGCCTTACCCTGGAAATTTCCGATCGGCGCCTGCAGCTTGTAGATCGACAGGACCACTTCCAGGATAAACGGATATTGTTCGCGGATCTTGCCTATGATCTCATCGGCGATCTTCTCCAGGAGCGGGGACGGCTGGTGCATGCGTTCTTTGACGATCCCGAACAGATTGACATAGTTGACTATGCTGTCCAGACCGCCGAAAGCGTGGGTTTCCTCATTGTACGTGACATCGAGGTTCACTTCGAAAGTATTACCTGTCGCCAGTTCTTCCTTGAAGACGCCATGGCGGCCGGAGAAGATGAGTTTATGGAGCTGGACGGTGACCATATTATATTATGCCAATTCTTTTGCCATCATATTATGCCAATCCTTTTGCCGACAGATATCGTTCCGCATCCAGTGCCGCCATACACCCGCTCCCGGCGGCCGTGACCGCCTGGCGATAGACCTTATCCTGGACATCACCGGCGGCAAAAACCCCTTCGACGTTGGTGCGGGCCGTACCGGGGACCGTTCGGATATAACCGGCTTCGTCCATATCGAGAAAGCCGCTGAAAATGGCGGAATTCGGCTGATGGCCGATGGCAACGAAGAACCCGCTGATCGGGATGACGTGTTTATCACCGGTCTTTTTGTTCCGGACGCGTAGACCATCCACCCTGCTTTCGCCCAGTACTTCGTCGGCTTCACTGTTCCAATAGATCCGGATATTCGGGGTTTGCTGCACGCGTTCCTGCATAATGCGCGAGGCCCGCATTTTGTCGCTGCGGATAAGCATGTGGACGGTCGTGCAGAGTTTGGAGAGGTAGAGCGCTTCTTCGGCTGCTGTATCTCCGGCGCCGATAATGGCCACTTCCTTATTGCGGAAGAAGAAGCCGTCGCAGACGGCGCAGGCGCTTACCCCATAACCGTTAAGCCGTTGTTCGCTCTCCAGCCCCAGCCATTTGGCGGAGGCGCCGGTGGCGATGATGACCGCGTCGGCTTCGATGAGCTTGTCCTCATCGACCCATACTTTGTGAGGGGTAGAAGAAAAATCAACTTTGGTGGCGATACCAAACCGGATGTCTGCGCCCATGCGGGCAGCTTGCTTTTCAAAATGGACCATCATCTCCGGTCCCTGGACGCCATCCGGGTAACCGGGATAGTTTTCGACTTCGGTCGTGATGGTGAGCTGTCCGCCCGGCTGGACGCCCTGATACAGGACGGGTTTAAGGTTTGCCCGGGCGGCATAGACGGCGGCGGTGTAGCCGGCTGGTCCCGAGCCAATGATCAGGCAGTGTACTTTTTCGGTCATAAGTGCGCAAAGATAAGCCGAAAAGCTAAAAAGAAGTGTCGCGCCACTGACGCGGCGCGACACTATGAAAAAGATGAGAAAAACGTTTTTAACCTAAGTACGCCTTCAGTGCATTGCTGTAACGCGCTTTCTGGAGGCGCTTGATCGCCCTTTCCTTGATCTGGCGGATCCGTTCCTTGGTCAGGTCGTATTTCTGACCGATCTGTTCGATGGTTACCCCGTTTTCGCCGTCAAGGCCAAAGTAAGCGTTGACGATCTCTGCTTCGCGGGGGCTCAACGATTTGAGCACGCGGCGGATCTCGGCACGCAGAGAGTCCTTCATGACATCGTCGTCGGTCTCGTCGCCTCCTTCCAGCAGGTCACCCATCGCTACGTCCTCCGCTTCATGAACCGGAGCGTCAAGCGAGCTGTGACGGGTATTGCTCTGGAAAATGTTGTTGATCTCTGTCTCACTCATTTCCAACAGTTCGGCCAGCTCTTCCGTACTGGGCTCGCGCTTATGTTCCTGCTCGAAAGCCATGTAGGCCTTGTTGGCCTTGTTGTAGGTGCCAATTTTGTTTTGAGGCAGGCGGACTAATCTGCCCTGCTCTGCCAACGCCTGAAGGATGGACTGGCGGATC
>DATMLR010000372.1:0-4207 GCA_035570015.1 Puia sp. | reverse complement strand
GAACCAATCCCGGGCCGCTGCGATCCGCCACCAGTATTCGGCCGTGCTGGCCCATGGCGGCGCTACACTGTCATAATCCGGCACATAGGCGTTGACGGTATCCTTTTCATAGATGCCACGCGTCGAGACTGTACTGGCGACCTCCGTGCCCATGATCGGCTGATCAGGATGTGCGGCCCGATAGGCATCGAGTCCGGACAGGTTGTAGTTGAATCCCCTGACAGGGATAACCTCATTGACACCCGTCCAGACATTTCCGACATTCGCGGCATAGGTGCAGGTCCGGGTTGGATCGAGCTCCTGTTGCCGCAGGATCTGCGTCTGCGCAATCCGCTTGCCCAGATTCCATTCCTGGATCATCCATTCTTCATTGCCGATCGACCACATAAAGACGCTGGGGTGGTTGCGGTCCCGCAGGATCAGCCGCTCAAATTCGCCGCCATACTCAAGACCGCTGTTGAGCAGCCGCGTTTCATCCAGTACCAGCATCCCCAGACTGTCGCAGGCGTCCAGTAATTCCGGGGTCGGCGGATTATGGCTGGTTCGGTACGCGTTCACGCCCATTTCCTTAAGCAGCCCTACCCGGTAATATTGCAGATAGTCCGGCAGCGCACTGCCGACGCCCGCATGGTCCTGATGACAGCAGACGCCGTGGACCTTAACGGGCTGGCCATTCACAAAAAGTCCCTTGTCCTTGTCTACGGTGATCGTCCGGATGCCAAACCGCACTTTAACGCTATCCACGGTGTGCCCCGATCGTACCAGCACGACCGCCCGGTAGAGATAGGGGTCATCAAGCAACCACAGCCGCGCATGCGCCACATTCAGGGACTGCGTAACCAACCCATCCTTCCCCGTGGCCAGGGAAAGGGATTGTTCCGGGCTTTGCGCGACCTTATTGCCATCGCGGTCGGTAACATAGGCGGAGACCGTTGCTTCAGCCGGATGGATCTCCTGGTTGACAACCCTGGTCTCAACCGTCACTGCGGTCTGATCACCGCTGGTCGCCGTATGCACGAAGACGCCACCCAATTCGGCGGCATGTACATTCGGAAAACTCTCCAGCCACGCATGGCGGTAGATCCCCGCACCTTCATAGAACCACCCCTCATACTGGCTGGCATCTACGCGGACCACTACCGTGTTCTTACTCCCGAAATGAATAAAATCCGTGATATCATAAGCGGCGCTGCCATAACCGCTGAAATGTCCGCCCAGGTAACAGTTGTTGATCCACACCTTGCTGTCCCGGAAAACGCCGTCGAAACGCAGGACGAAGCGCCGTCCCGAATCACTATGCGCCAACGTGAAGGTTTTCCGGTACCACCCGATACTGTTCTCGGGGAACAGCGCGCCTACCGCATGGTAACCATGCGCACCAACATCGTCGTTGTCGACGTTTGCAAACGGAAGGGAAACCGCCCAGTCATGCGGCAGTTGCACCGTCTGCCATGACCGGTCATCGAAATCGATCCGGATACAGGTATTGGCCGCATCACCGGTTTTGGCCAGAATGTTGGCGATCGAATAGTTGAAATCGCGATGCGGATCGGTCGCATTTCCAAGGTGGAACTTCCAATCTATGTCAAAATTCTTCAGTTCGCGGCCGGTGGAGGATTGCCCATACGCCGTGACAACAGTGGCGATAATTATAAAGGTGGTAAGAAGAAATCGGGGGAGGTGAATCAGGCACATATTGGGGCTTTTGACCAAAAATATTTCTAAAAACCAAAAAACAAATATTTAATTTTAGGTCGTGCATTGAATTGTGTGTATGATAGTCCATCAGACCTTAAAATACCTTTTCGCTAATCGATTAAAAGACGCCAGTGTATTGATCTCCAGGCGTCGCTATCCTGCTTCGGTTTACATCGCAGGCTATGCAATTGAAATAGCGCTGAAATATAAGATTTGTCGTTCTCTTCATTTTTGGCAAGGGTTCCCCGAAACTAAACAGGAATTTAGTAGCTATCTCCCGTTACTCAAACAAAATAATGCAGGCAGTCTGATTCAATTGGGAGATATTCGCCACCATGATTTGGACAAGTTGCTTATTTACACTGGCGTGGAATATCGAATAAGGAAAAATTTCGAGTCTGAGTGGGAGATCGTTTCGCAATGGTCTCCTGAAGATCGATATAGAAAAGTGAGGATTTTGCAAAAAACCGCTGGCCTCTACTATAAAGCAGCTAAAAAAATTATAAAAGAAATTACTAATTTTGAAACATGAAGGCGAAGAATACGGCGGAAAATGTACAGTACGTGATCCCTTTAGGGAACGCTTGGGCCGTTAAGAGCAAGAACGGCACCAAATTTTTACTGATATCCATAGATAAGAGACAAGCAATCTCTTTTGCCAGAGAGATCGCTAAAACGAGTGCTTCGAAACTCGTTGTTTACGGAAAAAAGATGCAAATACTCTCAACTGCCAGTTACGTAAAGAAGGCCACTGCACAGCGTGCGGGTGCAAGGTCATAAATGATTACAAGGCAGGGATTTGGATACTAGAACGCTAAAATTTTATTGTCCCAGGCAAATACTTCGCCACAAGCTCCTCATAATAAGGCTTCAACTCTCCCCAATCCGGCGGTGTCGGGTTTTTGGAATAAAGATCATAGGGGTTGAACAACTTTACCCATTGGAACATCTCCCGGTCATGGTCGTCCATGAGATGATTATAGGCATTCTCCCGGTGCTGCGCATAGAAGGAATGATACCGCAGCATATACAGCGCCGGTTCCGGCAGATAGTCCTTCATCATGTGATATACATATTCGTCATGACCCCAGGAGAGGTCAACATTCCCAAGCCCGCAACCCGGCGAGTAGACGCCATACCGCGTGCTGTAGACCGGATGGTCATGATCGGGATTGGCGGCGAAATATTCGGGATAAACGATCTTATCGGAATAGGCGCACCCTACCGGGAACGTATCTCCCACAACGGCCCATTGGGGCTCGTCGAACAAACATAGCACTTTCCCCATGTCGTGGAATAATCCCGCCAGCACCATCCAATCGGGATGTCCGTCGGCCCGGATCGCTTCGGATGTCTGCAGCAGGTGCTGGAACTGGTCGAGATCGGTATCGGGATCGGAGTCATCCACCAACTGATTCAGGAATTCAAACGCCCCCCAAACCGACATCGCTTTCTTATCAAAAGCCAGGAACTCCGCCTTCTTCTGCTGAACGAATTCATAAGTCTGATATTGATGGTTCAAGCGGTAGAATTCCCGGACCGAATCCCTGCCGGGCGTCTCGTAATTCCGATACGCTTCGGTTGCCTTACCCTTCGCGATTGCCCCGGGATCGGGATAACGTTCCAGGAGATCTTCTTCCCAAACGTCAAGCGAAGAAAGTGGATTCTTCTCAGCGGCCGATTGATCAGACATGGTTGGATTGTTTGCTGTAAATTACAAAAAAAATCCCGCAACAGGTAAAAACAACAAGTAGGATCAACGGCAGGACCTGGTAGCGATAGACGCTCGGGGAAGCAAAGACACTGAAACAGAAATTTACGCCCAGGTAGATCCCCGCAACCCTAAGACAGCCGGTGAACGCAGGACAGCGGTCGCGTACTTCGCGCCTCAACACAAATATCCCCGCCACAACAGCAAAGGCTACTGTCATGATCAGCGACAACCAGGGGAAAGGCGCACAGATCCTGCCCTGCATCGTCGCCGAACAAACGCGCGGCAACGCCTTGCGATAACCAAACCATAGCCTGCCAACCGCATCGATTTCCTTTTTACCATCCAGATATGTATTAAAAACATCGAGCGGTGAAAGAAAAAAGGTGCCGGCGCTGGGCACCAGGTAATACCGGCCAAAGGCCAGGGGATGCCGACGTAGCAAGGAATAACCGTATTCACTGAATACCGGTCCTACCCGGTTCCAGGCCGTATAGTAAGAAAGCTGCGCTGTATCTCCCCCTTGCCGCAGTTTCGAATGCGGTCGGCGATATTCAGCGAGATATTGATGGAGGGGCGAACTTCGGTCCCACATATAGGCCGTAGTAGCGACCGGTGGATTTTTGCCCATGATCCCATCCCGATCAAAATACAGCTTGACATATCCTGCCAGCGGTTGGGTGGCCGGCGGGAGCCCGGTCGAATCTACCGGTAGCCAGGGATAAATATGCAGCGCGTTATTGGCCATCTGCCAGCCACTGAATGCCGAAAAAGTCGCCGCACCCGTTTGCATCCTCG
>DATMLR010000371.1:0-12419 GCA_035570015.1 Puia sp. | reverse complement strand
ATGTCGTATCGGACAATCCCTGGGTGACGACGGTGTTTGCGATCATTGCAGACGGGCTGCTGGGGATACCGACTGTAGTTAAGGCGTACCGCGAGCCGGCGTTAGAACGGTCTGTGGCATGGCTTCTGGGTGTGGTCTCATCGACGATGGCATTAATCATTTGTGTACATCATGATCTAATCTATATGTTGTTTCCGGCGTACCTGTGGTTTTTCAACGGGATGATGGCTGTGCTGACATGGGGACGGCGGCAGTCGCGGGGCGTGGCGGCGGTGTGCGTTTTGGGTGGGATGGGTATTCTGGCAGCAGGCTGTCACAAGCACTCGTCAGCGGTGGCGGGCCGGAGTTATCGGATGGGGTTTGCGACTTCGGCTCCCCGGCCGGTGCTCAACCTGGTCCTTCAGTCGCTGGATTTATGGACGCAGCATGCGGATGCGGCGATCATCAGTACAGAGGTACCATGGGATTCGCTGATCAGCGGAGAGGACCCGGTGACGTATGTGACGGATAATTATGTGCCGCTTGCCGGCATATACCGGTCAAAGGATATGAAGCTGTGGGTTTATATCGATCCCGAAAACGGATTGAATCGGGCTTCTGATTCGTACCCGTTGGTGGCATTAGGCAAGAGCATCGCGCAGCCGGCGGTGCAGCAGGTCTACCGGCGGTTCGTGGTCGTGATGGATAGTGTCCTGCGGCCGGATCATCTGGGGCTGGCGTTGGAAACCAACCTGGTCCGAGTGGCGGCGCCGGACTCGATCTATCAGGGCGTGAAGGCGGCGGTCAATGCGGCGGCGGCCGATGTGCGGGTGGTGGACGCGCAGGTTCCGTTGAGTGTCAGTGTACAGGCGGAGGTGGCGTGGGGGAAGCTGGGTGGGACGAGTTACGTCGGGGTGGCGCAGGATTTTACGGATTTCCCTTTTTTGGAGGAGTTGGGGATCTCTTCGTATCCCTATCTAGGCGGGTTTGGGGCGCCTTCGGCGATACCATTAAATTATTATTCGCAGTTGGGGTCGGGGCATTCGATGCCACTGTTTGTCTCAGAGGGTGGGTGGAGCTCTGCATATGGCGGTGTTGGAGTGCAGGCGGCGTATATAGACCGGCAAGGCCAGTTGTTGGCGCAGGCGCATGCGATCGGCTTGTTTCAGCTGACGTTTACGGATCTGGATTTGTCTGGGTGGGGGGCGGTGGATAGCGCGGGATTGGTGGCTTTTGCGTTCCTGGGGGTGGTCGATACCAACTTTAATCCAAAGCCGGCGTTGGCGGCGTGGGATTCGCTTCGAATGAAAATATTAAGCAATGAATAAACAGATGAATCTGTCGATCGCGGGCTATCGGGTGGTGTTTTCTGCCGCGATTGTTGTGTTGAGCTGGGGTTCGGGGTTCGCGCAGAAGCCATTGTATACCTGGCCGCTTGGGGTAGAGGGGTATACCTATCGAAACAGCTGGCCGAGGGGAGTGGCGCAGACTCTGGATACGATCAAGATGCTGGGATTTACGGAGTTGGAGGGCGGGACGAGGATGGACCCGCATTCGTTCCGCAAATTGTGTGATGAGCGGGGGATCCGGATCCCGTCGATCGGTGCGGACTACAACCAGCTGTTGCAGCATCCGGATTCGATCATCGATCAGGCGAAAATCCTGGGGGCGCAGTATGTGATGTGTGCGTGGATACCACATAATGACGGGGTGCTGACGGTTGAGAATGCGAGGAAGGCAGTGGAGGATTTCGACCGGGTAGGCAAGGTACTGGCCGACGCCGGGCTAATATTCTGTTATCATGCGCATGGGTATGAGTTCCAGCCGTACCAGGGCGGAACTTTGCTGGATTATATTATTACCCGGACTGATCCGAAGTATGTTTCGTTTGAGATGGATATCATGTGGATCACGTTTGGCGGCGGTGATCCGGTGGGATTAATGAAGAAATACGGGTCGCGGTGGAAGCTGCTGCATTTGAAGGATTTGCGGAAGGGGGCGCCGAAGAATCTGACGGGGTTGACGGGGTCGGAGAATGATGTGCCGCTGGGGCAGGGTGAGGAGGATATTCCGGCGATCCTGAAAGAGGCGAAGGCGATCGGGGTTACCCACTGTTTTATTGAGGATGAAAGTGTGGACCCGACGGTGCCGGTACCCCAGAGTATCAAGTACTTACGGGGTTTAAAGGAATGATGTGGATAAGTCGGAAAAGGGGAGGTATTGCAAATATGGGCATTGGCTATTAATTTTACCTTTTAGTTGATCCTCTATGGAGTCTATCCCTTGAAATACCGGTTTATAATCCAGTGTATTTCAGGCATTTAAAATAGACTCTATGATACACGCAAAAGACTTACGCTTCGGGAACAAAGTCCAGACAAGAGATGGGGAGACGGTCACGGTCCATCAGTTACTGGGAAATTCACTGATATATGATACGCAGATCCGGGTGAGCCGGGAAGCTACGGCGGTCCGGGGCTCGCTGAGGGCGGCTTATGCCACTCAGTATGTCGAGGTGGTAAAGGAGGTGGAATATGATGAGTTGGAGCCGATTGTGCTAACGCCGAAGGTCCTGGAGAAATGTGGGTTCCGGAATTTTGTCCGGGAGGAGTGGATTTTTTCGCTCGGGAACACCCATATTGATTTTCTGTTTACGGATGAAGGGTTGAAGTTGAGGCACTCAACTCCAGGGGCTATGCCCATCAGATATTATCATCAATTGCAAAACTTTCTTTTTTCGGTCATGGGGCACGAGCTGGTGGACGAGCTGTAGGGTCATGGGGCACGAGCTGGTGGGCGAGCTCTAGTTTAGCCGGTAAATTTTGTTTGCTGTCGAAATGCGGAAGTCGAGGGATCGGCGGCCGGGGCCCGCAACGAAAAGGTAGAGGCAGGTAAGGAACTGGGCGTATTCGAGGCGGTTGGGCAGGCTGGCGGGGAGGCCGCCGGGGAGGCTTGGGGGGAGGCCGGTGTGCCAGGAAATGGAAAGGGAAACGATAATATCCGCTATAAATAGAAGGCAGGTCACGCGGGTGAGCAGTCCCAACAGGAGCAGGACACTACCGAGGAGCTCGCCGGCAGCGATGGGAGAGATCGGGGAGCCCCCCATGAATTTGTCGACAATTTCCCAGATATATATGGTGGCGATCATCCAGCGGATGATCAGGATGTTAGAAGGACCGGTAACGGGCGGGGTGGTTATCCAGCGAATTAATTTCTTCATGGTTTGTCGTTGTATCCCGTAAAAGTCTATCGGGGCGGAGGATTGGCCAAACATTTTACATCATCTCGGCTTTTTGCTTGATGAGATGGGGATGGGCTTTGCTTGATAAGATGGGTGACCGGTCTGGATGGTCAAGGAAATGGGCTGGCTCGTGTAATAAACTATCCGACTGGCGGATTGTCGGTATTTTTGCAAAAATCTGACCGGTGCGGACCAGGAAGACAATTTATCATATCCTCTGGTGGGCGGGCATTTATCTGTTATGGGTGTTGCTGTTCCGGAGCTATTCGGTGGCGATCACGCGGACGATGACGGTCGAGTTCTGTTACCTTCTTTTCATTACCGCCGATTACTATACCATCAACGCGTTTGCGATCCCGAAGCTGCTGGGGCGGAGGAAGTATTTGCTTTTTGTATTGGCGGTTATAGCGACCATTGCCCTCTCGGCAACGCTGCGTGCCTGGCTGGCGCTGTTTATGAGTCGTCATTATTTTGTGGGTAGCGGCCAGATCGATTATGGGGCGTTGTATCTGCGTTCCTTTATCAATATTTCGTTGTGGGTTTTGGCGGTGACGTTGGGCCGGATGCTGGTGGACCGGATGCAGACGCAGCAGCAGCTGGAAATGTTGGAAAAGGAGCGGATCCGAAGTGAGTTGGACTATTTGAAGGCGCAGATCAACCCACATGCGCTTTTTAATTCGCTCAACACGATCTATGGGCATATCGACAAACATAATCAGGTGGCGCGAAATATCCTCCTGCAGTTCTCCGAGCTGCTGCGGTATCAATTGTACGACTGTGCGGCGGAAACGGTGTGTCTGGAAAAGGAGATCGGGTATATCGAGAACTATGTAGCTTTTCAACGGTTGCGCAAAGATGAGCGGCTCGTGGTTCATTTCAAGGTCGGGCAGATGGGGCATGGGCTTAAGATTGCGCCGTTGATGCTGGTAGTGTTGATTGAGAATGCGTTCAAGTTTGTGAGCAATTTTTCGGATCAGCCGAATAAGATTTGTATCGAAATCTATACCAATGGGTCGGTATTGTATGGCAATTTCCTGAACACGAAAGAACTACAGGTGGTGGATGGGAGGGAAAGCAAAGGGATCGGGATCGCCAATCTGCGCCGGCGCCTGGAGCTGCTGTACAACCACAAATACGAGCTGAAGGTGAACAACGAATACGATTGTTATGAAACAAGTTTAACCATTGATCTGTCATGAAACTAAGATGCCTGATCATCGATGATGAGCCGATCGCCCGGAAGGTACTGCAGGAGTATATCGAGGAGATCGATTACCTGGAACTGGCGGGGGAGGCGGAGAATCCATTGAAGGCGATGTCGATTTTGAATACGCAGGACGTCGATATCCTGCTGCTGGACATCAACATGCCGAAGATCAACGGGATCGATTTTCTGAAAAGCTCCCGGAGCACGGCGAGTGTGATCATCACGACGGCCTATGCGGAGTATGCGGTGGAGTCGTATGGGCTGGATGTGCTGGACTACCTTGTTAAGCCGATCGGATTCGACCGGTTCCTGAAGGCCTGCAATAAGGCGCGGGAGGCGGCGGAGCTGAAAAAACTAAGTATGGCGGGGCGGGGCGGGGTGCAGTCGCAAAAGCCGGACGATCACTTCTTCATCAAGTCAAATAGTCAGATCGAGAAGGTTTTTTATAACGAACTGCTGTATGCGGAGGCGATGCTCAACTATGTGATGTTGTACACGGCGACGAGGAAGATGATGGTGTACGTGACGATCAAGAGTCTGGAGGAGCAGCTGCCGGCGGATCAGTTCATCAAGGTTCACAAATCCTTTATCGTCAATATCAGCAAGGTAAAGAGTATCGAGGGGAATATCCTGGATATCGGGAATGAGAAGATCACGATCAGTCAGAGTTTACGGGAGAAGGTGGTGGCGGAGATCGTCAGGGATAGGATGATCAAGCGATAGGGCGGGGCCTTGGGTGTTGGCTGAATTTCGTCTTCAGTGAGAAATTTTTAAATTTGTCCAATCCGGGTCACTTTCTAATATGCTCTTTTTAGAACCCGCTCTGGTAGCGGTTTTTTTTGTGTTTGAGAACAGTGTGGTCTTTGGCGCCAAGATTTTAAAATTTGAGAGAATTATTTTTTCTAATTTTGAAAACCCCGCTGTTTCCTCCTTGCAAATTTTATTGAAGAAGATGCAAAATGCAACCTCCAAAGAGGGTTGACAGAGCATGCAGTGTGGACCTTAAAAAAACATATTATGACAGGGAAAATAGAATTGGTTGTGCCAGAAGAAGTATTGATAAGCAAGATTTTCCACATCCGCGGACATAAAGTAATGTTGGATGAAGACCTAGCGGATCTGTATGAAGTGGAAACCAAGCAACTCAAAAGGCAGGTAAGGCGAAATATAGATCGCTTTCCCGATGACTTTATGTTTGAATTGACCAGAGAAGAGTTCGATAACTTGAGGAGCCAAATTGGCTCCTCAAACTGGGGTGGTGTACGGTATATGCCTATGGCCTTTACTGAACAAGGAGTTGCAATGCTATCCAGTGTGCTGAAAAGCCCCCGGGCGATCAAGGTCAATATCCAAATCATTCGGGTTTTTACCCGGATGCGCGAGATGCTGTTAAATTACAAAGACCTTTTCCTAAAACTTGAACAGTTGGAAAGGAAGGTAGGGGGGCATGATGAAGACATACAGCTCGTTTTTGCCTATCTGAAAAAGTTACTTCCCACTCCTGAGCAAACGGAGAGGCGTAGAATAGGCTTCCAAAAGCGGGATGAAGACCAATAGTAACTCAAAAACTGCAAATTTCGTCCAATACCTTCAAATCCTCCCAAACCCGGTTTGAAAGTAGTCCCGCCCGGGCCGGGGGGTGGAGTGGGTTAGCGGCGAGGTTTGGAAGGAAGGGTCATGGCGAGAAGGGCGGCGACGAGGAGGGATGCGGACATAAAAATATAGGCGCTGTGGAAGTTGCCGGCGGGACCGCTGAGGACGCCGACGTAGTAGGTGCCGGCGAAAGCGCCGAGGGCGCCGAAGCTGTTGATGAGGGCGATGGCGCCGCCTGTGACGTTGGCGGGAAGGATCTCGGTGATGAGGGCGAAGAATGGACCGTATGGGGCATACATCGAAAGACCTGCGAGGCAAAGGAGGATAAAGGCCAGCCAAAAATGATCGGGGCCATAGAGCCAGGAGCAGCAAAAGGATATCGCGCCGAGTAGGAGGAAGGACCAGATGGCGAGCTTTCGGTTGCCGGAACTGTCGGAAAGCCAGGAGGCGGTCATCATGGCGAGGATGGCGAGGAAATAGGGGATGGCGGAGAACCAGCCAATCCCGATGATATCGACCTTAGGGGCGTGGAGGAGGATAGAGGGGAGCCAGAGGACAAAGCCGTACACGCCGAGACTCCATAAAGCATAGATCAGGCAAAGCACGCATACAGCGGGTGAGGAAAGGCAGGCGATCAGGAGGTTCCTGACCGGGGGAATGGCTTGTTGTTCGTTAGCGAGGGTTGTATGAAGCGTAGCTGATTCCAGGGGGCTCATCCAAATGGCTTTTGAGGGTTGATCTTCCACGAAATATAGCCAACAGAAGGCCCAGGCGATCGCGGGGATTCCTTCGAGAATGAACATCCAGCGCCAGCCCAGGGAATGGATGAGATATCCGGAACCAATCGACATCCAGATGATGGTGACGGGGTTGCCGAAGATCAGGAGGGCGTTGGCGCGGGAGCGTTCCGACCGGACGAACCAGCGGCTCAGGAGGACAAGCATGGAAGGGAAGACGGCGCCTTCGACCACCCCTAACATGAAGCGGACAAGCATGAGCCAATGGACGTCTGTAACGATGCCGGTGGCGGCGGCGAGGGCGCCCCAGAGGAGGAGGGACCAGAAGATGATCCGGCGGGTGCTGCGAGCGGCGGCGTAAACGCCGGGGATCTGGAACAAGAAATAGCCGAGAAAGAAGAGGGCGCCGAGCCAGTAGGATTGATTGTGGGAAATCGCGAGGTCTTTCTGCATTCCGCCGGCCATGCCGAACCCGAAGTTGGCTCGATCGAGGTAGGCGAGGCTATAGGTGATGAAGACGATTGGGAGC
Organism: Puia sp.; assembly: GCA_035570015.1. Classification (GTDB taxonomy): domain Bacteria; phylum Bacteroidota; class Bacteroidia; order Chitinophagales; family Chitinophagaceae; genus Puia. The sequence goes on along the minus strand of DATMLR010000371.1, from coordinate 5,133 downwards.
AATCGCCACCAGCGGGCGGTGGGGAGGATGGCCTTTTCTGTCAAGGCATTAAGATACGAAAAAACAGGGCTGCGGGGTGCGCTTATTCCGTCCGCAAATTCTTAATCGGGTTTGACAGTGCTGTCTTTAGGCTTTGCAGGCAGATGGTAATCAGGGCCAGCGAGAGCAGGAAGACGGGTGGCGCGACAAACATGAGCCAGTTCAGCCGGACATGGAAGGCGTAGTTGTCGAGCCATCGGGAAGCGGAGAGCCAGATAATCGGCAGGGCGATGAGCGAGGACAGGCAGACCAGCCGGATGAAGTCCACAGAAAAGAGTTGCAGCAAGCTGAATACGGATGCTCCCAGCACTTTCCTGATGCCTATTTCCCTGGTCCGGACCCGGATGACAAAGCTCGACAATCCCAGCAGGCCCAGGCAGGCCACGAAAATGGCGAAGCCGGTGAAAAGGCTGAAGATCTTCCCGAAGCGCTGATCGGCCTGGTATTGCCGGTTGAAATAGTCATCGAGAAAGAAGTAGCTGAACGCGTTGCCGTTGAAAATGGTCTTGTACATCTTTTCGATGGAGGCGATCTGGCCATTGAGATGATCCGATGACGTGTGGATGGAAATGTATTTCCAGTAATTCCAGGTGGGGCAAAAATATAAGATCGGTTCAAAAGGCTCTTGCAGGGAACGTTGATGATAGTCTTTGAGCACGCCGATGATGGTGGCTTGCCTGTCCTGGTTGCCAAACCTGAACGTGATATCCTGGTTGACCGCCGCCTCGTCGCTGTGGTAACCCAGGCCTTTTACCAGTTGTTCGTTGATGATGACCTTCGTCTTTTGGCTATCGGACAGGTTCCATCTTTCATCGGGGTAGAAATTTCTCCCGGCGGCCATTTTCATCTGGAAATTTTTGATGAAATTATCGTCGATTGCTACTGGAAGGCAGTGAAATTATGTGTCTGGTCCTCGCTGGCTTTACGGGCCGCGTTTCTTCCCAACGGGGTCCTGCCGGGCACTTCGTTGGAAGTGCTGATGCCGGTGATAGCAGGGTTTCGGAGCAGTTCCGTCTTAAAAGCCCCCATCTTATCGGCATAGGCGGCGGAATCGTAGATCTCCGGTGCGTTGACCACGAGCATCTGCTCTTTGTTATACCCCAGCTCCTGGTGCTGCATATAGAAGAGCTGGCTGTACACCGTAATTGTACCTGCGATCAGCAGGATGGAGAGTACGAACTGGAAAGAGACCAGGGACTTTCTAAGCAGGATGCCTTTGGCGGACTGGAAGATCCGGCCTTTGACGGCGAGGGCAGGTTTGAAGGCGGAGAGGATAAATGCGGGATATGCGCCGACCAGGAAGGCGCCGGCGAGGAATGATCCCACCAGTATCCCCCAGAATACGGGCTGACTTAACAACCCGGAGGAGATAAATTCCCTGTCAATGGCGACGCCGGTAAACCGCCCAAAAAAAGGGAAGCAGACCAGCACCACGGTGGTGGCGATGGCCAGCGCCAGGAGGTTGATGATGACGGACTCCATGAGGAACTGTGCGACGAGCTGGCCCCTTGCGGCCCCGATGACCTTTCGCAAGCCGACTTCCTTAGCCCGTTCGACGGATTTTGCCGTTGACAGGTTGATATAATTGATCCAGGCGATGACGAGGATAAAGATGCCGATGAGGGACAGAAACCCAATCTCCTTTTCGCTGCCGTTTGCCTCTGCCTCCTTGCCGAGATCGGACCGGAGGTGGATATCCGTGACCGGTTGCAATTGGATCGAGGCGTCGTAGTCCAGCTGTTTGAAGAGCGCCTGCATATGCCGATGCAGGAAGGCCGGGAATTTTTGTTCTATTTTCCGCGGGTCGGCTCCCGGAGCGAGCAGGACATAAGTGTAGAATTCGGGGAAGGTCCAGTCGTCATGGCCCCAATTCGGCCCAAATGTCGAAAAGGAAAACAGCATATTGAATTTCAGATGTGAATTCTCGGGGATGTCCTGGAATACGCCGGTGACTTTAAAGGGTGTTTGTGCATTGAGGGTGAGGGTTTTTCCGAGAGGGTCTTCTGCGCCGAAATATTTTAGTGCCGTCGAGGCTGAGATCACGACGGAATTGGGATTGGCGAGCGCATTGGCGGGGTTACCGTATTTAAACAGAAAGGAGAACATGGTCAGGAAGGAGGAATCGGCGACATAGGTCTTTTCTTCATTGAAGGTCCGGGTGCTCCCTTTTACCGTATAAGAGAGCATAGAGGCATTATAAAAAATGGAGGTTGGGGCGAGCCGCGCTTCGTCGACGACTTCCGGGAATTCGGCTTTCAGGGCGGGGCCGACGGAGGGATGATTGGTGGCCAGGGTGCCGTTGTTGGCCAGGCTGCCGGTGAATGTGAAGGGTACGCGGTAGAGGCGGCCGGCTTGTGGATGAAAGCGGTCGTAGCTTACTTCGAAGCGGACGTAGAGGAAGATAAAAAAGCAGGCCGCCATGCCGATGGCGAGCCCGAAGATATTGACCAGGGAAAATATTTTGTTTTTCAGCAGGTTCCGATAGGCGATCTTAAAATAGTTCCTAAGCATGTTGGACGATTTTGCGTGGGAAGATAGCCATGTGTCGGCTAGAAAGATGCCGGATTTGCAATCGGGCGGCGATCAAATGGTTAGGGGGAAATTGAGGGATTGGACTGTACGTTTTCGATACAGCGGGCGACCGTTATTGTTTGTTCCAGCCGACGGTAAACTGGCCGTTGGTGACGGAGACGACGGAGTCTGCACTGTATTCGCAGGTGCCCTGGAAGGTTCCGGAGAACCAGGTTTTCGTTACTGTCGTGAGGGTGACGGTGTCGCTGACGGCGGTGTACTGGACGTAGGTGCCGACCGAATCCGACCAGACGGTGTAGCCGAGGAGGCCTTGAGGGCCGCTGTTGCTGTCGGCGATGGGGTAGGTCCCGGCTTTCAGGGGGGTGCTGCTGAGGGTGATCTCGAAGAGGGGAGTCAGGTTGGCAGAATCGGAATGGGCGACGATGTAGACGGTGCCGGGGGTGTTGAGGCTGTCCACGGTGATGATGGCGTTGAAGTTGGTTGGGATCCCGTTGATAGAGGCCGATACGTTAAAGGCAGGCAGGGTCGGGGAGGAGGACTTGTTGCAGGCTGCTAAAAGGAGAACGATGGCGATGTAGCGGCGCATGATATAGGATTTGTTTGGGAGAAACGATTGGAACGGGCTAAAAATTGGACAGATGCTGCAATATTTTGCGGTGCATTTCGTCGGGGCGGAAGGGTTTGTGCAGGAAGCCGTTGAAGCCGTGTTCCTGCAGGTCCTGGTACATGTTTTCGTAGATCGCCGCGGTAAAGGCGATTGCCGGAATGTCCTTGTTGACGCTCCGGACTTGTCGGAGGAGGGATTTTCCGTCCATCAGGGGCATTTCGAGGTCGATGAGGAGCAGGTCGAAGGGGCGGCTGCGGAAGAGTTCCCAGGCGACCTGGCCGTTCTCGGCGGGCTGGATGTTGGCGCCCCAGCTGTGGAGGAAGCGGCGGGCGATATTGAGATTGACGGCATTGTCTTCTACGAGGAGGATGTTGATGCCGGTGAGCTGTTTGAGGCCCCGGAGCCGTTCCTTGGGCACGATGACGACCTGGGACTCGAGGTTGAAGTTGAGGGTGAAATAGAAGGTACTGCCCTGTGCCGGCTGACTGATCACTTTGAGCTCACCGCCCATTTTGCGCACCAGTTCGCGGCAGATGCTGAGGCCAAGACCCGATCCGCCGTACTTGCGGGTGGTCTCGGCGTCGACCTGGGTAAAGCTTTCGAAGATCAGGTGGAGCTTTTCAGTCGGGATTCCGATGCCGGTATCGGTCACGGCAAAATAGATATCGGCTTCCATCTCGGTGAGGACTTCGATCTTAGCCTGGAGAGTAACGGAGCCGGTTTCGGTGAACTTGACGGCGTTGGAGAGCAGGTTGAGGATGATCTGCTTCAGCCGCATCTCATCGCCGATCACCTTCTTTCCGTCGGGTATGGGGTCTCTGTCGATGATTAGGCTGATCTTCTTCTGGTGGGTGACGGTCGTGAACGAGTCGGCGACCTGCTGTAGCGTATGGGCGAGATCGAAAGGTTCGCGGACAAATTCGAGTTTCCCTTCGTCGAGTTTACTGAAATCGAGGACGGCGTTGACGAGCTGAAGCATGTGCTCGGAGGAATTGGTCAGCACTCTGAAATGATCGCTTTCCTGTAAATCCTCATGGTCCTGTGCCAGGAGGTGGGTGGTGCCGATAATAGCGTTGAGGGGAGTGCGCAGTTCGTGGCTCATATTGCTCATGAAGCGGGCTTTAGCGGCAGCGGCGATCTTGGTCTTTTGTTCCTTGGCGTCGAGGAGGCGGAGAATGAAATAAAAAAATACGATGACAAGGAAGAAGTTCAAAATGATATTGACGGCGAGGTGATGGTAATTAACGATATCGGTGAACCGGTCGATCCGGGATCGGTAAGGCAGGAAAAGCACGGTTGCGGAGAGCATCAACATGGTCGCGCCTAGGGCCGAGATGACAATGACGTCGTTCTTTCGCACGCGCAGGAAGAAGATCATCGCCATGGCAAATGGGAAGAGATACAGATAGGAGGCCTGGCTGGTTCCCTGGACGTAGCAAAGGAAGAAGGATTGGAGGTTGGCGCCTATGATACTGAGTATTTTGGGTAGTTCAAGATAGCCGATGCGATGGAGGACCATGAACAAGCAAAGCAAGAAGATGCCAACCGATTCGATGATGGCGCTCCAGGTCATCCCGTCGTATAGATCATAGAAAAAATTGAGACCGTTGCAGCAGATGGCGAGTACGATAAACGTATTCAGCTGCCAGAATTTGTGCCGCGGGGCATGGGAAGGGGGGGTATAGTGGATATTGGATTTAATCGTTTAAATATAAACCAAATTTTGTGGTTATGCAAGCGCGGCTGGGCAAATTTTAGGTATTTTTAATCATGGCTGGGTTTCCGCTTCGCAGTGTTACGGGGAAATGGATCATGGTGGCCGCCGTGCTGGCATCCGCAATGGCTTTTATCGATGCCACGGCGCTCAATGTTGTCCTGCCGTCTTTACAGCAGTCTCTTCAGGCCGATGGATCGGGGCTTTTCTGGGTGCTGAATGCCTATTTGCTGATGCTGGC
>DATMLR010000370.1:0-5972 GCA_035570015.1 Puia sp. | reverse complement strand
GACCGTGAATTGCAGACCCGGCACCTCACCCCCTGTTGTCCATTGCAGGCCCGCCAGTCCATTATTCAACAGCTGACCCCGGAAGTACAACAGAGTCGTTGGCAATACGACAAAACAATTGACTCCATACACGTATTTCGGTTGGGTCGTCGCATACGCACAACCACTGGAAGCCAGGTTGCCCACCGTACTCGCTACCACCAACTGATAGATCGTCACTGTAGTAGTCGCCGGGACCTGGAAATAGCGGGTGACCGAGTCGGTATACAGACCCGTCACTCCATTATAATGCGGCACTACCGTACCCGTGTCCGGCCGGTTGAGGGTATCCAGGCCAGCCGGCACCCAGGTGGTGCCTCCGTCAATACTCTTGTTTAATTGCCATTCCGTATAATTATTCACATAGGAAGAGATCGCAAACCTAACCGTATCATCGGCACCATAACACAGCGTATCCGGCTTATCCGGCGTCAACAAAAGATTAGGAGGACAGGTCGCCAGGGTAATATCGTCCAGAGCCCAGTCGTTACCGCCACCGCCCGGAGCATTGTTCCGGACAGAGATCGTAATAGATGTTTCGGTCGGCCCCGTCAGGTACACGAATCCCCGCTCTTGCCAGCCCACCGTATCCAGACTTCCCGTGGAGTAGCGGTCGATGCTATCCACCACGAGCGTCAGATTCGGCAGCACCCCGGGAATGTATTCCGCTACACCATTCGAGTCGATACCGCAATTGGGGCAGATATTCTTTACCCAGACAGAGAATTGATAATATGTATTCGGACACAGCCCCGAGATGACCTGGTGATAGGCCTCGCTCGCCGCCAAATCCGCATTAACGACCAACATATAACCCGCATCGGTCGTGGAGTCGGGCGGCGGATTGCCCGCTGCCGTCGTCGTACCGGTATGGTCCCCGCTGATATACCAGAAGCCACCGAATTCCCGGTTGGCGCAAGCCTGCGCACCCGTGGCACCGCCGCAGGTCGGCTGCCGGTTGGCATTCGGCCAGGTACTGCTGGTCGGACTGGTATTGTTGACAATGGCATAATAGCCGTCGTTGATCGACGGCACAGTAGCCGAATTTGGCAGATAAGTATAGCCGGGGATCAGGAAGGTCGGGGGGGTGCTCCGGTTGCGGCCGATGCCATTGCCGAAGGTACCGCCGAATTCCGCCGCGAAGTTCGTACTGGTCGTGCTCGTACACAGCGTCGTAGGCGCCGTGATCAATATTTTGTATTGCGTACAGTTCAGGACGGTGTCGATAACCGCTGTCGCGGTCTTGCGGTACCGGATCTCGCCAGCACCAAGCGTGATCGTATCCCCATAAGCACCGGTCACTACCACACGGAAGGCGGTCATCGTGATCGTACCTGCGCTGAAGAGCGGTTTGCTTACACTCCCATGGATATTGCTGGCGCCGGTGAGGTTGAGGACGCCCATCGGATCTGCTCCGCTGGATGCGGTGGGAGTTGACCCGATATTGATCCGGACCTGGTAGTCTCCGGGCAGCGCCGGCACAGCTACATAAGAGCCCGCGTCGTCACCCGTCGCATACGTATAATGGCGGAAAGTCTTACCTTCATTCGTTATCAGCCGCAAAGAGTCGTTGGGAAGAATGGTCGTTTTGGTCGGAATATTGTCCAGGTACCGGACGTCATACATAAACCCGGTCCCGTTATAGCCACCGTTCACATAGAAGTTTGTGCGGATCTCCAGCGTATCGCCAGGCTGCACAGGGCCGCCGACTGTCCTCTTGCTGAGATTGACATAGCTGTTCCCCCATTTGATCATGGCCGTCGCCTGCGAGTGCGCCAGGTTACGGAAGAAAAGGATCAGAATAAATGTTCCCGCAATTCTGCCAATAGCGGCAAAACTAGCGGGTAGAAGTGTTTTCATATGATACGCCTTTTTTCAAGGGTTATCGGATTTAAAGGATCAGTACGGTGCTCCGGCATGGGGGGTCTACCGGGTATATAAAGGTATATCCAATTTCTGGCCCCCGCAATCGTAGATCTACGACATAATCTACTATACCAAATCCCGACAAGATTGCGTTATTTTGAGTGATTCCTATAATCCACTCCGAATGAAAGACCGACAAACCTGGTCCTATACCCGTTTAGCCTGCCTATTTGCCTGCCTGTGCTTAAGCGCGACGCTTCCCCTCGCCGCGCAAACCACATTAACCTATTATAACCAAACGTTTAAGATAGATACGCTCTATCCCGCCACCGGAACCACCGGGATGACCTCCCCCTGGGAAATGGTTTATGGTCCCGACGACTCTCTGTGGGTCACCGCCTCCCATGACTACAAGATCTGGAAAATCCACCCCGGCAATAAAGGCGCCCGCGTCCTGCTGGATCTGAACAGCAATAAGGATTTCACTGCGGCAACCGCCAATCCCTGGCCCCAGGGCGGCCTGATGGGGTTGGCCATTCACCCCCAATTCTATAGCGGCAAACCCTGGGTCTATATAGCTTATGTCTATCACCTGATCGGCTGCTCGACCTGCGCGGGCAGTACCAGCGGCGCCCGTTGCAGCTACAATACCCAGGTCGTCCGCTATAGCTATAGCAACGGCTCACTAACGCCGATGGATACCGTAGTCACCGGTCTGGACGGCAGCAATGACCATAACTCCGGCCGCCTGCGGATCAGTCCGATCCCTGAGAGTGACGGCAATTATCATCTGTACTATACGATCGGCGATATGGGAGCCGGCCAGTTGGCCAATATCTGCCGGGCGGAATTTGCCCAGGATACGACCGTCATCGAAGGGAAATCCCTGCGGTTCAACACCGAACCCGATCTCTCACAACCTGCGGGCCAGCAATGGATCCCGACGGACAACCCCTTCCCTTCTTCACCGGGCGCTTCGACCCGGAGTGCGATCTATACTTTCGGGCACCGCAATCCACAAGGCCTGGCATTCGGGTCGGTGGACGGCGGATCATCCTATATTCTGTACAGCGTGGAACACGGTGACAAGTCGGACGATGAAGTCAATATCCTGAATCCCGGTTCCAACTATGGCTGGCCAAAGGTATCCGGACTTTGCGACGACAACTATACTTCCGTAGCAGGCGATTCCCTATACCTCGCCGGAAAGGCGGTCATTTCGGAAACGGGTTTTTGCGATACAACCAAAACGACGCTCGTCAGCCCCATCTTCTCCTATTATAATTGGACCAGGGCCCAAAACGACTTTGTAGCCAAGACCTTCCCCTCCTCCAACATGAACTGGCCGACCGTTGCGCCTTCATCCATTGCATTCTACGGGAACGGCCCGATAACCGGCTGGGCGAACAGCCTGCTGATCACCTCGCTAAAGAACGGGCTCTGGCGGCTTCGGTTGAAGTCCGACGGGCTCAGCGTGGACAGCACACTCAATCCCTACGACACCCTTCACTATCTCACGGGGTATCGGTTACGCAATATCACCATCTCTCCCGCCGGCGATACGCTCTTTGTAAGCGTGGACAATTCCTGCTGTACGCTTGGGCCAACCGGAGCGATCGGCAATTCGGTTGCCTCGCCTGCCCAGGGATTTATCCTCCGGTTGGTCTACATGACGACGCTGGCGCTCGACAGCACCTACAAGGCGCCGCCCCAGCCGTCGGCCGCCAGGCAACCGCCGGCACTCATCTATCCTAACCCCGCGCACGGGCAGATGAATGTCACCTGCGCACCCGGACAACGCAAGCCTTTCCTTTTGCAATTATATAGTATCAGCGGCGACCAGGTCCTGTCACAGGAATCGTGGGACGATAACACGACCCTCAATATCCAGACCTGTCAGCCGGGCGTCTATGTACTTCGCCTGACCAACGGCGCCGCGGTTCCCATCCTGACCCAAAAGGTTCTGATAGAATAATAAACCCTACTTGATCTCTACCGGTACCGCATCCGCCTTTGCCCCATCGGCACCCGGCGCATGCTCTTCATGCGAATGCCGGTGAAAGAATTTCTTTTGGAAGATCAGGATCGCGATCACGCCGACGGAAATCGAAGCATCCGCAAGATTGAAGACAGGACTGAAGAACTCAAAGTCGTCGCCGCCGACAAACGGCATCCAGGATGGATAATGAGACACGATCAGCGGAAAGTAGAACATATCAACCACGCGCCCGTGCAAAAAGGACGCATAGCCGTGCGGCGGGAACAATCGCGCGACATGATCGTACGAGCTGCGTTCGAAGATGAGGCCATAAAACATACTGTCCAGCAGGTTCCCCAGCGCCCCCGCAAAGATCAAACCCGCGCAGATAATAAAACCCGGATGATATTTCTTCCGGATAATGGTCTGGATATAGTACACACCGAACACCACCGCGACCAGGCGGAAAAGGGTGAGGGCCATCTTCCCCCAGGCGCCGCCAAACTTCCAGCCCCAGGCCATCCCTTCGTTCTCCACGAAATAGATCTGGGCCTTATTGCCCAGCAATTTTATCCCGTAATCATAAGGGGATACCTGCTCGTGATAAAGCTCTCCCGCGCGACTGCTCAACGGCATATGTGTCTTGACCCAAAATTTCAACGACTGATCCGCCACAATGATGGCCAACACCAGTAAAATGATTGTTCTCGCCTTCATATACAAAAGTTCAAATATAGTCAATCTGGCCCAAAATAGACGCGCTTGACCCGCTGTGACACCCCTGTTAGAATTTCATAAGGGATCGCCCCGGTCCACTCGGCTAATTTCCTGACCGATAGCTCCTTACCGAAAACTACTATCTCGTCCCCCTCCTTCACATCAGGAATGCCGGTAATATCGATCATCGTCAAATCCATACTGATGCTGCCGATGGTCGGCGCAAGCCGCCCCTTCACCCACATTTTGCCAACCCCATTCCCCAATTTCCGGGAATACCCATCCGCATACCCGATACGCACTGTAGCGGTCACCATCCCCGGGCCCGCAATTCCTTTACGGTTATACCCGATCGTATCGCCTTCGTGTAAATGTTTGATCTGCGCAATCGTTGTCTTCAACGTCGATACTTCCAGCAAGTCCAGTTCACCCACACCACTACTATCCACCCCGTACAACCCAATCCCCAGCCGCACCATATCCAATTGCCACTCCGGCATCCGCACGATCGCCGCCGAATTCGACAAGTGCCGGATAAAGGAGTACCCAAGCGCCTTCTCCAGCCGCACCGCCATCTCCAAATACGCAGAAGCCTGCCGCTTTGAGAAATCATCTTGCTGCGCCTCCTCACTCGCCGCGAAATGACTGAAGACGCTTTGCACCTTCAGGGGTGCCGCAGGTAACACCCGCAACAGCTCCTCCCATTCCTGCGCCGCAAATCCCAATCGATTCATCCCCGTATCCAGCTCGATATGGATCGGGAAAGCCGCAATGCCCTCCCGCTTCAGCCATTTCTCCAAAGAGCGCAATAACGGGAACGAGTAAATCACCGGCTCAAGATTGTACTGCAGTAGCGAATCGAACGCCGAATTTTCGGTGTTCATAATGATAATCGGCATGCGGATCCCGCCTTTCCGCAAAGCTACCCCTTCGTCAGCATAGGCCACCCCGAGGTAATCCACCCCATGGAATTGGAGCAGGTTGGCGATCTCATAGCTGCCGCTCCCATAGGCAAAAGCCTTCACCATCGCCATGACCCGTGTCGACGGCTGCAACAGCTGCCGGTAAGCGCGCAGGTTACCGGCCATGGCATCCAGATCGATCTCCAACACGGTCTGATGGATCTGCTCGGTGAGCAGTCGGTCTATCTCTTCAAATTCGAAGACCCGTGCCCCCTTTAACAAGATCGTTTCATCCCGGAAATGCAGCCGGTGCACCTCTTGCTTGAACACTCCCACCGACCCCAAATACACCTGCTCGCCACTGAACCACTCCCCGATGACCTTTGCGTTCGAACCGATCCGCCCCCCGATCCCGATGAGCCGGTCCACGTTCTTTTGTTGCAAAGCCCGACCCACTTCGGCGTACAATT
>DATMLR010000369.1:0-6543 GCA_035570015.1 Puia sp. | reverse complement strand
AAAGAGATCGGTATCCGTAAAGTCCTGGGCGCCTCGGTGACCCAGATCTGGTTTATGCTGTCCAAAGACTTTTTGGGCCTGGTAGCCATCAGCGCCCTCATCGCCTCCCCAATCGCCCTCTATTTCCTCCACCAGTGGTTGCTGAAATATAAGTACCGCGTTACCATCGGCCCCGCCGTATTCGCCGCCGCCGCCCTGACCGCCCTTCTGATCACCCTGGTTACCATCAGTTTCCAGGCCATCCGCGCCGCCGCCGCCAACCCGGTCAACAGTCTTCGTACAGAATAAGTAAATACCCCTAATTTCACTATTTTTGGGGTCAATAACTGAACTGTGAAACGACTGGCCCTGTCAATGCTCCTTTACATGACCGTAATTGGATATTCCAAAGGTCAACCCCAGTCCCATACCAGTAAAGGTTTCGACTTCGAATCCGCCCTGGCCCCCTTCAGGCAAACCATCGCCAAAAGCATCCCCGGCAAACCCGACACCAATACCCTCGAGGCATACTATCAGCTGGCCGACATCTTCATCATCCGCAGCCGCAATGCCAGCGACAGCCGTGACACCAGCTATATCGATTCCAGCCAGCACTACGTCCGGTTGCTGATCGAAGCCGGCAAACAACTCGACCGCCAGGACTACCAGGCCGCAGCCTTTACCCAATGGGGAACCAACCTCATCAGCGCCCATGCCGACGAGAAGGCCGTCGTCGAGAAATTCCTTACAGCTATAACCCTTTGCGACGCCTGGCTCCAAACCCACCCTACCCCCAATCAGCTTATCCTCGAGCGTCAAAGCCTCGCCTACGCCAACATCGGCTATACTTACTTCGGGAATAAGGAATACGATAACGCCCTTCGCTACTGCGACCTCGCCGTCCGCCACGCTTACCCCGCCTACGCCGCCGGTCTGCCGCTCGTCTACAAGGCCCGGACCTACATGGCCCTCAACAAACTCGCAGACGCCGAGACCGCCCTCCACCAGGCCCTCCTGGTAATGTCCGTACAACCCATGACCATGCGCTGGGAAGCCATGGACTACCTCGCCGGACTTTATATCCAGAAAGGAGACCCCGACAGCGCGATTGCCATTATCCGCCAGGCCCTCATCGGTGACAAACGTGGCTACCACATCAACTATCACTACTATTGGTTGGGAAAAGCCTACCTCGCCCTCCATACCCGCGACTCCGCATTGAAATATGCGCAACTTGAGTTAGCCCTCGGTAACCAGCGCAGCAGCAGCACCGACCGCCTCCGCGCCTACGAACTGCTATACAAGATCGACTCGCTCGACAACAACACGACCGCCGAACTCACCAATTACCGCCGATGGGTCAACCTGAACGACAGCCTCGACGAAGCCCAGCACGGAAAGGATATCGCCGAAGTTCAACACAAATACGACTACCAGGCCGTACAGGATAAGGCCGAACGCCAGCAATTCGAGCAACAGGAACATCTACACCAGCAGACCCGCTACTTTCTTTTCATCTTCCTCGGCCTACTGACCCTCACCGCCGGCATCCTGGCCTACTACAGCATGAAAATGCGCCGCAAGAACGGCGAGCTAAAAAAGAAGAACCAGGAGATTCTCGACGCCCACTTCAAAGGCCAGCACTTCGAGCGGAAACGGGTAGCTACAGAGCTCCACGACAACCTGAGCAGCCTCCTCGCCGCCACAAAACTCAGCATCCAGGTCCTCGACCCCTCCGCCCTCCCACCCGGAGAACAGAAGCTCTTTCAAAGCGTCCTCGATATGATGGATACCGCCTGTAACGAAGTCCGCTATATCGCCCACAACATGATGCCCGTTAACCTCGAACGCCAGGGCCTTCCCGCCGCACTGGATTCGCTCGTCACAAAACTCAACCAGACCGGCATCATTACCTTCGAGCTGACCAATATCGACCCCCGCCTCGCCCTCGACAAGGTCACCGCCTTCAATATCTATTCGATCTGCCTCGAATGCTGCAACAACATCCTCCGCCACTCCCGGGCAACCCGCGCCGCCATCCTCTTCAAAGCGACCGAAAAAGAACTGCACCTGCTCATCTCCGATAATGGTAAAGGAATCCCCGACACCCGCAAAGATGGGATGGGCATCCGCAACGTTAACGAACGAATCGAGTCGCTAAGGGGCAGCCTCGAGATCCAAACTTCTACCGAAGGCACTTCCTTCTGGTTTATCATCCCGCTTACCCCCCAGGAAGTCGCCGCCCGCTAAACAATCCCATGCTTCCGCGCATAGTGTGTAAGCCCCACCGCGTTCTTAACCCCCGTCTTCGAAAAAATATTCTTCCGGTGCGTATCCACCGTGTTAACGCTAATGAATAACCGCTTCGCAATCTCCGAGCTTTTCAGCCCCGCCGAGATCAACCGAACGATCTCCACCTCTCTGTCCGTTAGTCCATCAGGCCCGCCCTCCTTTCTCTCCTCCAGCCGCTGCAGCAGCTCCTCACTGTAATACGTCCCGCCCGCCGCCACCGTATTCAGCGCCTTCGAGAACACCGCCAGACTTGCGCTCTTCAGGACATATCCCGCCGCACCCGCCTTCAACGCCGCCCTGACCGTCTCCGTATCCTCCAGCATCGTCAACATCAGTACCTTCACGGCCGGATATAACCGCCGCAACTCCCCGATCAGTTCGATCCCACCCATCCCCGGCATCTGAATGTCCGTCAATACCATATCCACCGGACCGCGGGCAAGAAACTCCAGGACCTCCCGCCCATTGCTCATCTTCCCCACGACGGCATACCCCGGGATCTTTGCAACCAGTAACGGCAGACTTTCCAGGAATACCGGATGATCATCCGCAATCAACAATCTCATCATATTGACTTATTTAAATCTCGCCGTCAACCCGATCGTCAGCCAGGTATCATGATCGGCGTCCGTTTGATTTCGCAACGGCCACAACCCATAGGGCGAAACGAAATACCGGCCCTCGAACCGGATCATCGCCTCATCCGTGATCGACAGATTATAACCTGCACTCGCGCTCGTAACCCTATACCCCGGCGCAGCCGTCACCGGTTTGACCAATACCTGGTACGGATCATCAAAATGCTCCAGACGCAGGGAGATCGAATGCCGCGGCAGGAATTCATAGCGGGCCGTGGCACTGAGATTCCACCACTGACGTGTCTCCAGGGACCCTCCGCCATTCTCATAACGCCGCTGCCAGCCGGAATGACCATCCGCAGCCAAAGACCATTTGCTTGTCGGGTTATAGGTTGCAACCAGGTCCTCGAAGATCCGGCCCCGGTAACCCGGGTTCTGGATCGAGCTTTCATCACCGACATAGTTGTTCCAGTTGATATCCCACTGGTCATTGGGCTTGTACTCCAGCTGAGACCCTAGATCCAGCGGATCATGCTGCGACTCGATGACCTGCCAGCCGTTCAGCAAATAAAGATACGCCGTCCATTTGGCATCCAGCGGTACCGTTAGCTTCGCCCCCGTCAGGTAATATGGTGTATTGTCCGCCCCCAACGAGCGCGTATACGCCAACTGATCGAGCGAAAAGACGTTTTCATACGTATAAGGCGCATCGAAGACACCCCCATCAAGCCAGATATCTTTATTCTTGAATAGCCGGACGCCGACACTCGCTTCCACGATGTTTTGGAGGGTCTGTCGTTCTGCGGCATAATTCGCATTCATGTACGTGCCGAAACCGGGCGTAAAGTTGGCCCGGACCCGGTCAGAAGTATACTGCACCCGGACATACGCCATGTCGACGTTGATCTCATTATCCCGGTTATATGACACCCAATAAGGCCGCGTGCCGCCGACCGGATGACTGAACGCATAGGAATAATAAACATCGACATAGCCCTCAAGCGTCAGCTTCCCCTTTTTCGCGGCCGAATCCGCCTGCGCCATCGCGCCCAGGCTAAACAATAAGCAGCTAATTGTAAAATGAGGCTTCATCCCAGTCCTCTACCGTTTGGTCAAAATTACTGAACTATTCTCCAGCAACAACCGGAAGTCGTCCGGATCATTGATAATCACATTATGCTCCCGCGTACTATGCACAAAAAGGACCTTGTTGCCCCGCACCTGCCCCGCATTTAACAGCGCCTCACCCGTCAATATATAATCGATATGCTGCGCCTCCAGCTGCTGCATCAGCGTATCCGACATCACATCCGTGCCACCGCCATGATCCGTATACCAGTGGACAAAATGATGCCGTTTGTCCTCCTTGATCCAATCCAGAAAGACCGGCAGCCGCCCATACAGCGCGTCAAAAAGGAAGACCTCATCCACCGGCATACCCCCGTTCTCCAGGATATCCGCTACCGCCGAGTAGCCACCGCTATGACAGCCCAAAATAATATGTCCTGCCACCGCATCCGCCGGAACGATCCCATATTGCTTCAGTTCTTCCACGACCTCTTTAACCAACCCCGCAAAGTCGCCCTTTCGCTTCAACTTACCCCCATAGCTATCCGCCGCATTCCTGGCTGCCTCCGCCAGCACCAGTACCGCATCGCAATTCGCCGCCGCGAACTGTCGCGCAAGCCCATAGAATTGCAACGCCGTATCGATATTGTTATGCCAGCCATGAAACCAGAAGATCAAATCTGTTTTCCGGTCATGTTTCAACCGGGGCGGGATCACCAGCAGAACGCTGCTATCGTCATAATGACCTGCCACCGGTCGGAACACGCTGTCACCGTCCAGCCAGCCATTAGCTCTGCCCGTGTCTGGAAAGCACGTGTAGGCGGAAGTCATCCGAAGGGTCTGATACCCTTGATCCTTTTGCGCTAATAAGGCAACAACCGGAGAAAAGGAAAGGACGACCGTAGCTATCCATTTGTAACTCATACCCGTCTGATTAATGACCGAAAGTACGAATTCCCCCATACCAACTATCTTTACCGAAAATAAACCCCATGTTCTTCCTCGTATTAGGTATTCTGCTGCTGATCGCCGGGTTTGTTATCGCCGGCAGAACCGATAGCGTTCGACGTTACAGCAGACCCGTTCAGATCCTCGGATTGCTCATGGCCCTTGCCGGCCTGTCCTCAGCTTCCTTCGTTCAGATCGATGCAGGGGAGGTCGGCGTCCAAACCCTTTACGGAAAAGTACAAACCAACGTGCTCACCAGCGGCCTCCATTTCATCAATCCCCTGATGGAAGTGCATAAGATGGACATCAAAACACTCAACTACACCATGAGCGCCGTCCGCGACGAAGGCGCCAAGGAAGGTGACGATGCGATCCGTGTCCTCACCTCAGATGGTCTCGAAGTCATCATCGACCTCACGGTCCTGTATCGGGTATTGCCCACCGAAGCCCCCAATATCTACCGGGAGATAGGGCTCGACTATACCGACAAGGTAGTCCGGCCTATCGCCCGCACCCGCATCCGCGATAACGCCGTCTACTACGACGCCGTATCCCTCTATTCCAGCAAACGTGACGAATTCCAGCGTCGCATCTTTGAATCCATATCCAGCGAATTCCAAAAACGCGGTCTCGTCGTCGAACAGTTACTCATCCGCAATATCCAACTGCCCCAGGCCGTCAAGTCCAGCATCGAACAGAAGATGACCGCCGAGCAGGACGCGCAGAAAATGCAATATGTGTTGCAGAAGGAACAACAGGAAGCCCAGCGCAAACGCGTGGAAGCCCAGGGCATCGCCGACTACCAACACATCATCAGCGAAAGCCTGACCGACCGCCAGCTTCAATATGAGTTCATCAAAGCGCAGCTCGAGATCGCCAAATCACCAAACGCAAAAGTTATTATTTTGGGAAAAAGCAGCACGCCCATTATGCTCGATGCGAAAAATTGACCGCGCCGCGCACCGCTACCTCACGGATTATAATAAACTACCCCATTCGGATCCTCCGAACAGATATAATGCCCATTCTGAGTAACGATCAGAAGATCGGCGAGCCCTCCTCCAGCCTGACCCTCAAGCTGTACCGGCAGCTGGAGCGTCGAAAAATTAACGAAATCCGTCGTTTGCTCGAGACTATTGGTGCCATAGGCATAGAAATAAAAGCCGTTGCCCACCTTCATTAAGTAATACACGCTGTTGTCGGCATCCGGTCCTCCCGAGATTACCGGATAGACCTGCGTCCACGTGGCGCCCGTATCCTTCGATGCATACATTCCATTGCTCCCGCCAATATAGAGATTACTCGCGCCATCCGCAAGTATGAGATAAGATCCATAGTTGTCCGCCGTCCAGATGTCGTTCCAGTACGCTCCGCTATCGTTGGATCGGTATACCGCCCCGCCGGCGACGCCGAACAAGATCCCACCGGTTGTTGAACTCGCGCCATTGAACCCGACAACTTCAAGTCCTTGCGCCAGGCTCCAGGTTTGCGCCATATCCCGGGAATAATAGGTCCCCACATTCGTAAAAGTGAACACCTGCCCCGTTTGTGTCAATTCCAGGTCTCCATCGAAACCACTCAACGGCAGACCCGACGCCGCCGTCCCGCGTAGCGTCCAGGTCTGTCCCCCGTCTTTGGAATAGTAGACTCCTGTCCTGATCACCGAAGCCAGTATTAC
>DATMLR010000368.1:0-2204 GCA_035570015.1 Puia sp. | reverse complement strand
AAATTGAAAACCACATTGTTCCCATCCTTTCGCTCGAGATATGCCCGCCACTGCCCGTCCCTGAATTCCCGCCGCTCCGAGCAACCCGCCAGGACCGCAAGCAACACCACTCCGTTGAAGATACGTCTCATCATAGTCGTCGAATATGTTATTTATTAAACCCGCAATCTACCGAAAATTTCAATAAGTCCACCAACCCGATAGAGTATCTCGATTATTCCAGATTCTCCAGCATCTCCGCCGTCATCCGCCCGAGGTCATACTCCGGTTTCCAGCCCCAATCCCCTCGCGCCACCGAATCATCAATGCTTTGCGGCCAGCTGTCCGCGATCTTCTGCCGGTAATCCGGCTTATAGGAAACAGTGAAGTCCGGGATATGCTGACGGATCTCCTCCGCTATCTCCTTTGGCGAAAAGCTCAACGCCGCCACATTATAAGCCGTCCGCACACTGATCTTGGCAGCCGGTGCCTCCATCAACTCGATCGTCGCCCGGATGGCATCCGGCATATACATCATCGGTAAATACGTATCCTCTTTCAGGAAACATTGATAGGTCCTGCTTTCCAGCGCTTCATGGAAAATCTCCACCGCATAGTCGGTCGTACCGCCCCCGGGCGCCGATTTATAGCTGATCAACCCCGGATACCGAATACTCCGGATGTCCACCCCATACCGGCTATGGAAATAGTTGCACCAGAACTCACCTGCATATTTGCTGATCCCATATACCGTCGATGGCTCGATGATCGTTCGCTGCGGACAATTCTGCCGCGGCGACGTCGGCCCGAACACCGCAATGCTGCTCGGCCAGTAGACTTTTTGCAATTTCTCCTCCCGCGCAATATCCAGCACATTCAGCAGCCCCTGCATATTCAGATGCCAGGCCAGATTGGGGTTCTTTTCTCCCGTAGCAGACAGGATCGCCGCCAGCAGATAGATCTGCGTAATATTCTGCCGGATCACCTGAACATGCAGCATCTCCTTGTTCATCACATCCAGCGAAACATAAGGGCCGGTCCCCTTCAACAAATCATTCTCTTCCCGCAGATCGGAAGCAACCACATTCGCATTGCCATAGATGCGCCGAAGGGCAAGCGTCAGCTCCACACCGATCTGGCCGCTGGCGCCGATAACCAATACTTTGTCTTTGGTCATATCCTGGGGTTTTGGGGAGCAAATATAATCATGTAGCTTCGCCCCATGCAATTTTTATCTGACTTATTCAAGCATCAGACCTACGATAAAAACAATTTTTTCCTCATCGCCGGCCCCTGCGTCGTCGAAAGCGAAGATCTCGTGATGGAGGTCGCCGACAAGGTATCCCATATCTGCCGCAACCTTGGCATACCATACGTATTCAAAGCATCCTACCGTAAGGCCAACCGCACCAGCGCCGGCTCCTTCACCGGCATCGGCGACGACAGCGGTCTCGACCTCATTAAAAAAGTTGGCGAAAAATACAAAATCCCCACCACCTCCGACATCCATGCCCACGACGAAGCCGCACCCGCCGCCCGTTGCGTGGATATCCTCCAGATCCCGGCCTTCCTCTGCCGCCAGACCGACCTGCTGGTCGCCGCCGCGGAGACCGGAAAAACAGTCAACGTAAAAAAAGGGCAATTCCTCAGCGGGCCCTCGATGAAGTTCGCCGTGGACAAAATAAAGAAAGCCGGGAATAACAAAGTGATCCTGACAGAACGGGGAACGACCTTCGGCTACCAGGACCTGGTAGTCGACTATCGCAACATTCCCTGGATGAAGGAACATGGCACACCCGTCGTCATGGACTGCACACACTCCCTCCAGCAGCCCAATCAGACCAGCGGGGTCACCGGCGGCAACCCACAACTCATTGGCACCATCGCCAAAGCTGCGATTGCCACCGGTTCTGACGGCCTCTTCATAGAAACACACCCCAATCCGGCCATCGCCAAAAGCGATGGGGCCAATATGCTACGGTTGGATCTTCTACAGGGATTACTGGAACAGTTGGTAATGATCAGGAAAGTAGTAGTCAATTTTTAAGGGACGAACTCAGAACCGGGCTCCGCCCAGTTTGGTCTTTCTGGAAAATAAGAATTAAAAACGGGACAAATTGAGAACCCTCAAAAATCGGTCCGACCATTCGGACGTCGAACCAGACACAAAGTCGAACCAGACACAAAGATACAAACTGTTTTGGGCTTTTATTATCTGCAAAAGA
>DATMLR010000367.1:0-6698 GCA_035570015.1 Puia sp. | reverse complement strand
GATAGACATCAGCAAAAGCGGCATGACTGTACTTCGCCATGAAGTCCCGGATCATGTCATTCGCCTCCTCCATCTTCGGCATCAACCGTGTCCGGCTGGGACTGGGCTTGATCGAAATATAGACGATGTCGACTTCCTTCAGACGGCTCCGGATCAGGTCATATAGCCGTACAAATCGATTGAATACCATCGTGGCCGTCACCGAATCCGAACTGGCCAGGTCATTGCCGCCGCAATCAATGACGATCTGCTTGGGGTGGTAGGGGAATATAATCTCACCTGCATACCGGATCACATCGGGCAGCGTCGATCCGCCAAATCCGCGGTTGATGATCGTATGACCCGGAAAATAGCTTTGGACGTTCGTCCATTTGCGGAAGGAAGAGCTCCCTATAAAAAGGATCGCCCCGGAAGGCGGACGCTGCAGGCTGTCCTGGTGTTTGAACTCGGCGATCTCATTCCAGAACGGCGGCGGCTGTTTTACAGGGGTAACAGTTAAAGGGACTGTTGTAACAGGTACTTGTTGGGCGAAGGACGAATTAACTATCGGTAAGGATAGACTGCAGGTTAGAAAAAAGGTTAGACGTAAGCCGGTGTTGATCATTACAACGTTTTTCCAAATCTACGAGTAAAAATTAAAAGGCCGCCCGCAAGCAACGCCATTTCAGAATTTCTACACTTTTATCGGGGAACTTTGAGGATATTCGTGTTTCATGAAAATCCTGATCATAGAAGACCAGCAGGAGCTGTCGGATAGCGTTCGTGACTATCTTAGCCACGAGAACTTTACCTGCGAAATGGCCTATGACTACTATGGGGCAATGGAAAAGGTCCACCTTTATGACTATGCGTGTATCATTCTCGATATCAACCTCCCTCATGGCAACGGTCTCAACATTCTTAAAGAGCTGAAATCCAATAACAAAGCAGACGGCGTGCTGATCATTTCTGCGCGCAATTCCCTGGATGATAAAGTTCTGGGGCTGAACCTGGGCGCGGATGACTATCTGACCAAGCCTTTCCATATGCCCGAATTAGCCGCCAGAGTCGCAGCGATCATCCGCCGGAAATCTTTCGAAGGCAGGAACCGGATCGTGCTGGATAAACTTTCCCTCGACCTGCAGGAAAAGATAGTCAAAGGAGCCAACGGGCGTGCCGATCTCACCAAGAAGGAATACGACCTGCTGGTCTATTTCATCGCCAATAAGAATAAGGTAGTCACCAAAGAAGCCATCGTCGAGCACCTTTGGGGCGACAGTATCGATATGGCCGATAACTATGATTTTATCTATACCCATATCAAGAACCTTCGCAAAAAGCTCCTACTGGCCGGCTGCCCGGACTATATCCATGCCGTCTACGGAATGGGCTACAAATTTTCGCCCGCGGAGGGCCGACGCCAATGAAGCTGTTCACCAAATATACCCGCATCAACCTGCTGGTCATGGTGATCGTTTTCTTCCTTTCAGTCGCTTCCACCTACCTGCTGACCAACTATGTGCTGATCCGGGAGATGGATGCCGATCTCTCGGGGATCCGTGACCGTCTCCTCGTCTACTACTCTCAATATCAGCAGCTGCCCACCGGGCATGTCCTTGACGAAGAACAGTTGACCTTTGAGCCGGCCGCGGGGCAGATGAAGGCCAGCGAATTCAAGTTGGTGACCCGCTATAGTCAGCGGGAAAAGAAAATGCACAATTTCCGCCAGGTCGTCTTCACCCTGCCGGCTGGAGATCATATTTACAAGGTCACGATCGCCAAACCCATGGAAGGGCTTCATCACCTCTTTCGCGCCTTCCTTTGGGTCTCCCTGGTCACCATCGGGATCACAATCCTGGCCTTCCTCCTGACTAACCGCATCCTCCTCCGCCGCCTGTGGCAGCCCTTTTACGATGCGCTGAACGCCATGCAAAATTTCAGGATCGGTCATACGAACAGCCTCCGGTTCCCGGTCACCACCACCGAAGAATTCAGCTTTATGAACGAAAGCCTGGGGATGGCCGCCCGCAAAGCCGAAGAAGATTACCTGCTGTTGAAAGAGTTTACGGAGAATGCTTCGCATGAGCTTCAAACGCCGCTTTCGATCATTCGCTCCAAACTCGAGATGCTCATCCAGGAACAAGACCTCTCCCAACGCCAAAGCGAAATCGTCAGCAGCGCATTTGCCGCCATCAAAAAACTATCCCGTCTTAACCAGTCCCTGCTCCTCCTCACCAAGATCAGCAACCAGCAATTCAATATCCTCGAAGAGATCCCGCTCGACGAACGTATAGAGAATAAACTTGGACAATTCCGGGAACTTTGGCAGACCAGCGGTATCGAAGTTTCATCCCACCTTTTGCCCGCCACCATCCGCGCAAGCCCCGAGCTGATCGATATCCTCCTCAACAACCTCTTCAGCAACGCCAGCAACCACAATATCCCGCAGGGCGTTATTGATATCTCGTTGGAATCCCGCCGGCTCAGCATCAGCAATACCGGCCTCTCCATTCCACTCGATCCGAGGAGGATGTTCACCCGCTTCTATAAGGGAGAGCAGCATACAGGCCACAATGGCCTCGGCCTTTCCATCATCAAACAGATTTGTGAAGTAACGACACTCCGCCCAGCCTACCAGTTCTCCGGCAACAGGCATACCTTCGTTTTTACCTGGTAACCACTCGCCGTGCTCGCCCTTTCCGCCCGCCCTCATCCCCGTAACTCCTCTACCGCCGCCGCCGTTTTTGCCAACGGTTTCCCCAACAATCGACTACCATCAGGAGTGATCAGCAGATCCTCCTCGATCCGAATGCCGCCAAAATGCCGCAGGACCTCAAGCTTTGGATAATTTATAAAATCCGCGTATTTCTTTTCCGCCCCCCAGCGATCCATCAGCTCCGGAATAAAATAAAGCCCGGGCTCGATCGTCACGACAAACCCCGGCTCAAGAGCCCGCGCCAATCTCAAAGATTTCCAGCCAAATTCCTTACTCTTCTTCAGCTCCTCCGTATACCCTACATACTCTTCCCCAAGATCCTCCATATCATGCACATCCAGACCCATCATATGCCCCAGCCCGCACTGGAAGACCATCGTATGGGCCCCGGCCGCAACCGCCTCAGCCGGATCACCCTTCATCACACCCGCCGCCTTCAACCCCTCTACCAGCTTTTCCGCAGCCAGGGCATGTACGTCCCTGAAGAGTACCCCGGGCCTCAGCGCCGCCACCGCCGCTTCCTGCGCACTCAAAACAATATCGTACATCTCCCGTTGGAGCGCAGTGAACTTTTTCCCGACCGGGAAGGTGCGCGTCATGTCACCCGCATAGTGCATCGGGTTTTCCGCCCCGCTGTCGCAGATCGCTATCTGGCCGCTCTTCATCACCGTATTGCTATAGTGGTTGTGGAGGACCTGACCGTGGACCGTTAGAATCGTCGGGAAAGACAAATTCCCCCCGGCGCTGATCGCAATGCCATGCAGCACGCCCGCCAGCTGCGCTTCCGTCATCCCGTCGCGCGCCCCCCGGATCGCCGCCAGATGCATTGCCGCCGTAATATCTACCGCCTCTTCGATCTGCTCCACTTCCTCAGCAGATTTGACCGAGCGCTGTTCCACCACCGCCTTGATCAACGGAACCGAAGCATGCCCCCGGACTGCCCCGGGCGCAAACCCCAGCCATGCGCTGAGCTTTAGGATATTTTCGGGCCGGTAAGGAGGAAGGAAATGGATCGTCCGGCCCGCGCCCCGCGCGCCAACCAGCTCGATCGGCAATGCCGCCGAAGGCCGGGTATCCGTAACGCCCGCCGGTTCAGCCTGCTGAGCCAGAGACGGCTGCGGCCCAGTCCAAACGATATCATCCAGCGTAAGGTCATTCCCAAAAACAATCTCCTGATCATGGTCGATATCGATCAATGCTGCCAGGCCAGGCCGGTCCATCCCGTAGAAGTACAGGAAGCTGCTATCCTGCCGGAATGGATAAAGGTTGTCCTTATAGTTCATGCTGCTGTCTTCATTGCCGAGCAGGAGCACCAGTCCCTGACGTAGCTGCTGCTTTAATTTCTCCCTTCGTGATATGTAGACGCTTTTATCAAACATAAATAAGATTTATAGATCATAAATGACCTTCTTCAGGTAAAAATCCCGCGTATCGATCATCGGCATGCTGCTGCTTGTCACCAGTAGACCCTTCTTATCCACGATCACCCGGCTCGTTCCCTCACTCGTAGTGATATCCAGCGGGAGCGGCATCCCGATATTCAGCAGTTGCACACGATAATGCGTAGCGTCCACCGGCCGGACATTGATCTCCAATTTGTCGGTGGTATACAGATACAGATGAAATAAAGGCGATAGGTCCTCACCCGATGCTTGCTCGAATACCTGCTCCACCGCCAGCGTATTTGTCGTATGGACGTAGGTGTGACTGCTGTCCGTCGCCACTTTCAACAAAGCCGGGAAAAAGATACTGTCGCCAAGCACATATCGTAACGTGTGCATGAAGAAGGCCCCTTTTGGATAGATATCGGGATGATAGGCGGCGTCTTCGGTGATATCCTTGCCCAGCACGACAGGCTTGTCATTGCGAAGGCGCGGCATCGACCGCTGAAAGATTTTTTCATACGCGTCTTCGCCTTCCATGTCAAGAGTATAGAGATCGTCAGCAAAGGTTTCGATACCCTCATGAATCCAATAATCCGCCCAATCACCCGCCGTTACCTTGTTGCCCCACCACTCATGGCCAAACTCATGATTCATCAGCCCGTCAAAGTCCTGGCCGCCGACTTGAGTATAACGGAACCGATTGCCATAGGCATTCATCGTCTGATGCTCCATGCCCAGATGCGGCGTTTCCACAATCCCGATCTTTTCTTTTACCCAGGGGTATTCTCCAAAGTATTTCTCCTTAACCCGCGCAAATCGCTCCAGCATCTCCAGCTGGTGCGGAGCCATCGCCGCATGCATCTTCAACACATAGAACTGCATCGGAACCTTGTTCCCTTTAATGGTGGTGTACGTGCGCGACACAACTGTATAGTCGCCGACATTAAAGACGATACTATAGTTGTTGATCGGATAATTGGTCTTCCAGTGATAAACGCTCCACCCGCCCTGCGTTTTTACCTCCGTCAGTAGCCCCGGTCCCGCCACTGCTAATCCCTTCGGAACATGGATGATCAGGTCAACCCCTTCATCCGGTTCATCCGATGGATGGTCCTTCGCAGGAAAATAGATCTTTCCTCCCGTTCCCTCCGCCGTTACCGCGACCCAGGGATGACCCGCTGAATCCTGGGTAAACGTGAACCCGTCATCCCACGGCGGCCGGACCGCGATCATCGGATGTCCAGCGTACGCGACCCTGACTGTTACCGGACCTGCCGGCCACGGTTGTGCACTTGTGATCCGAAGCTCATGCCGCTCATGCGTAAACTCAGCTGGTTTCCCTTCAACCGTCACGGTGGCCACCCTAAGTGAATCCATCAGATCGAACAACAGGCTGGTCGCCGGATGTAGCAGATCGCAACGGATAACCGCATAACCGGCTACCGACCGCCCGGGAATATCAAGGGTCAGATCGATCGTATAGTGCTTGATGTCCATATTCGCCTGCTCCGGCTTCAGCGGTCCACCGTACTGGGGCCGTGTGGTTTGAGCAAAACCAGCACCGCTGAGCAGCAGCAGACAAGTCAGGATCCTTATCATATTCACGCAATTTAGTTAGCGCCATAAGCCAGCCCATGCTGCACGCCCCGCAATTCCGCCAATCCCCGCAGCCTTCCGATCGCACTGTAGCCGGGATAGGTTGTCTTCCGGAGATCATCCAGCATCTGATGACCGTGATCTGGCCGCATCGGCAGCGAGATTTTCCTTCGCTGCTGCACCGCGAGGAGTTCGCGGATCACCCCGACCATGTCAACGTCCCCCCCAAGGTGATCGGCTTCGTAGAAATTGCCCGCCTCATCCCTTTTGGTGCTGCGCAGATGGATGAAGTGGATATGATCACCCAGCCGCCGGACCATCCCCGTAAGATCATTGTCGGCTCGAACCCCGTAGGAACCCGTGCAGAAACATAACCCATTGGCCGGCGAAGGCGCGCAATCAAGCAGCTCCCTCGCATCCCGCTCTGTACTTACAATACGCGGAAGCCCCAATATCGGGTACGGCGGGTCATCCGGGTGAATGGCCAGTTTCAACCCCTCCGCTTCCGCAACCGGTACTACTTGTTGTAGAAAATAAAACAGATGCTGCTTTAACTTCACGGCATCGATCCCTTCATAGGTCTTCAACGCGCCCAGGATCTGTTCCTCCGTGAACCGCTCCTCGCTGCCGGGTAATCCCAGCAAGGCATTACGGTATAGTGTTTCCTTCTCCGAAGCGATCATTACAGCCAGCCTCTTCCGGGCGCCGGCGATCTCCGCCGCGGTGTAGTCCTTCTCCGCACCGGGCCGTTTCAACAGAAAAAGATCGAAAGCAATAAAAGCCAGCTTCTCGAAACGCAGCGCCCTGCTTCGGTCCGGCATTTCGTAAGCGATATCCGTCCGCATCCAATCCAGGATCGGCATGAAATTGTATGTAACTACTTCCAACCCGCCCTTCGCCACATTTCGCAAACTCTGTTGATAATTGCGGATATACTGCTGATAATTCCCCCGTTGCTTCTTGATGTCCTCATGCACCGGCAGGCTTTCGATAACGGTCCAGCGCATCCCCGCAGCTTCCAC
>DATMLR010000366.1:0-5954 GCA_035570015.1 Puia sp. | reverse complement strand
CTTGGCGATATGGGCTGTCACCTGATCGATCCGGCGTTCAAGACGGTCGGTCTCGGCTATCCGACCGAAGTGGAATGCAGCGTCGCTACGATTTTCTCCAAAATGTGGACCCCTGACTACAACCCCGAAAGCTGCCCCATGGCTTCCATCGTCAAAATGAAATTTCCCGGCAAGTCCGGCAAGCCGGATGTCAACCTGCATTGGATGGACGGCGGTCTGCAACCCGATCGTCCCGAAGAGCTTGGCCCCGATGAGGTCATGGGCGACACCAGCGGCTGTGGCGTGATCATCACAGGCACCAAAGGAAAAATGATGTGCGGGACATACAGCGACCGACCGACGCTTCTGCCTACGTCACGCATGCAGGGCCTCAACGTCCCGCAGACGATCACCCGCGTGCCCGGAGGAGCCGGAGGGCATTATGCTCAGTGGGTCAACGCCTGCATCGCCGGCTACGGCAAGAACGAGCTTAGCTCGCCTTTTGAATATGCCGGCCCGCTGACGGAGACCATCCTCATGGGGAATCTCGCCTTGCGTAGCCACTTCGTCAAGGACGCCAAAGGCAAATTCACCGGTCGTAAAAAGCTGCTTTGGGATGCGGCCAACATGAAGATCACCAATTTCGACGACGCCAATCAATTCGTGAAACGAACTTATCGCCAAGGCTGGTCCTTGGGCATATAGCTCCCTTAATGAAAATCCCCCGCGCAGCGGGGGGTTTTCTTATTCATTTAGAAGCTTCGCGAGGTCGACCAGCTCCTTCTGCTTATAGCGACTTCGCTCGTCATCAAAACACTTGCTGAACTCCTCAAGCGCAGTCTGGATAATGCGGTTATGCGATAACGGTTTGAAGTAGGACGCGACCGGCGGCACCGATACCCGCTTGAAATAATTTTCTACGTCCTTATGAGAAAAGACCTGACCGCTCATGGGATCGATAAAGAATTCGATCCGCTGCTGCGGGCTCAGTTTTTCCGGATTCTCGTCATAATAGGGCTTGATATACGCAAGCACGAATTGCCGCGGGATATTGATCGCCTTTACCGGGATATCCAGCAATTCGCTCAACAGTAAATACAAGATACCGTTCGTGATCGCATTCCCGCGCTTGGTCTCGATCAGTTTATTGATCAGGAACTCTTCCGGATGCTGATAGGCCACTTCCGTACCTTTCAGGCCGTAATAATTGTAAAGGATCGACGTCAGCACATTCACCTGCTCCAACGGTGTAAGGTAGCTGTTGAGCTCCAGCCAGATATTCCGGCGAAGCTTCTCGACCTCCTGCAATACCGGTGTGGTCACCAGTTCCGGATACTGGAATTTCGCTACCAGCAACGATGCGGTGAGCAGGTCCTGGTAACTGCTGCTCTTCCAATGCTGAAAGTCTTCGGTGAGATCATGATAATGAAGCTTGTGGATCAACAGCTCAATGCGCTCCTGGACATCGTTGCTGATCGTATTCTCCCAGAGATTTTCCAAATTTGGGATAATGCCCCGCCCGTAGCTCACAATTCGGCTGCTGACGGAATCGAACACTTCCTGGTCAGGGTCATCGATCAGATGAAAAAGGGCTACTATTTCTTTGTTTTCCTGCATGGGGTTCATCCGGGATTATACGTTGGGAAGATCGCCCAAGTTTATAAAACTTTGGTAAAATTCTTATCCACAATAACGACCGGAATGTTCATTTAATTGTTTTACCCGCCGGAGCTTTGGCTACCCCTTCTTCCTCCGGGGAACACGTTTAGGTGGATTGGCTTTGACGTCCTCAATGATCGCCTTCACCTCTTCTAATGTCAGATCGGCGGCAGTATCCTGCTTTTCCTTTGGCAGCTTGTAATTGCGCAGCCCCTGTTTGATATAGGGTCCGTAAGGTCCGCGAAGCAATTGGATCTTCTCTTTCTCAAAAACTTTGATCGTGCGCTGCTCTTTTGCTGCTCTTTTTTCGACCACCAGCGGCGTGGACTGCTCATAGCTTATCGTATACGGATCAAATTCCTTGCCGAGCGAATAGAATTTACCGTCATGTGCAATATACGGCCCGAACCGGCCGATGTTTACGGTCACATCTTTGCCTTCGAACTCTCCCAGAATGCGGGGAAGCCGGAACAACTCCATCGCTTCATCATAGCTGATCGTCTCAATGCTTTGCGTATTCTTCAATTTGGCAAATCGCGGTTTCTCTTCATCGCTGACATCTCCGATCTGCACCATGGGGCCGTAACGCCCCATCCGCGCGATCACCTTCTTCCCGCTCTGGGCGTCGACTCCAAGTTCCCGCTCGCCCCTGATCCGCTCGGCATTTTCAATCGTATTCTCCACATCCTTTTTGAAAGGATTATAAAAGTCATCGATCATCTTGCTCCACACCATCTTGCCCTGCGCCACTTCATCAAATTCCTCTTCGATCCGCGCGGTGAAATTATAGTCCATGATATCGTCGAAATACTGCTTGAGGAAATCCGTCACCACCAACCCCAGATCGGTAGGAAAAAGTTTGGACTTCTCCGCCCCTGTATTCTCCTGCTCCTGCAGCTTTTCGATCCGGTCGTTCTTCAGCAGCAACACCCGCAGATCCCGACGCACCCCTTCCTTGTCGCGCTTTTCGACATATCCCCTTTTCAGGATCGTCGAAATGGTCGGCGCATAGGTCGAAGGCCGGCCGATTCCCAGCTCCTCCAGTTTCTTCACCAACGACGCTTCTGTATAGCGCGGGAGAGGACGGCTGAACCGTTCGATGGCTTTCATTTCGCCCAGCGGCAACCGCTGCCCCACGGTTAGCGGCGGCAACATTCCTTCCCGGCCTTCATCCTCCGACAGCTCATCGTCATCCCGGTCCTCCCGGTATACCTTGAGGAACCCGTCGAATTTCAACACCTCTCCCGTTGCGGTGAGCTCTTCCTTGTTGGTTGAGATCCTGATTTTCGCTGTTGTCTTCTCCAGCTCCGCATCCGCCATCTGGCTGGCCATCGTCCGTTTCCAGATCAGGTCATACAACCGGCGGCAATCGGCATCTTCCACCGATAGACTAGCCATATCCGTAGGCCGGATCGCCTCGTGCGCTTCCTGGGCCGATTCATTCTTGTTCTTATACCTCCGCGCCTGAATGTACCGCTCCCCAAATTGGTCGCGGGTTTGCTGACTGATCTGATCCATCGCGAGATCGCTCAGATTGACGCTATCGGTACGCATATAAGTGATCTTCCCGCTCTCATAGAGCTTTTGCGCCACCAGCATGGTCCGGACCACTCCATAGCCGAGCTTGCGGCTGGCTTCCTGTTGAAGCGTGGACGTAGTGAACGGCGCCGAAGGCGACCGCTTAACCGGTTTGACCTGGATATCCGCGACGGTATAATCCGCTCCCACGCAACTTCTGAGGAAATTCTCCGCACCTTCCAGGGAGGGCTGTTTTTTGCCCTCAGCCGCAAACGTGACCATCTTGCCGGCGACATCTTTTGCCGAAAAAAGAGCTTCTAATTTAAAGGAACTGATCGGAACAAACGCATTGATCTCGCGCTCCCGCTCCGCAATGATGCGAACAGCCACGCTTTGTACCCGCCCGGCACTCAGGTTGTTCTTCATGCTCATCTTCCGCCACAGGACGGGGCTTAGCTCAAAACCTACGATCCGGTCCAGCACCCGGCGCGCCTGCTGGGCATTCACCAAGTTCATATCGACGGTCCGGGGCCGCTTGACGGCTGACTGAATGGCCTGCTTGGTAATCTCATGGAAGACGATCCGCTTGGTTAGCGCCGGGTCCAATCCCAGCACTTCACACAAATGCCAGGAAATCGCTTCCCCTTCCCGGTCCTCATCAGTCGCTAGCCATACTTCGTCGGACTTTTTGGCAATTGCTTTTAACTCCTTGACGACCTTCTCTTTATCTGCCGGAACGATATAACGGGGGCGGTAATTGTTTTTGATGTCGATTCCCATATCATCCTTTTCCAGGTCGCGGATATGGCCATAACAACTCTTGACCTCGAAATCTTCCCCCAGGATCTTCTCTATCGTCTTGGCCTTTGCCGGTGACTCCACAATCAATAAATTCTTCGCCATTTCTTCAATATCAGGTTTATGATGGCTGCAAGTTTACAGTATAACCGCCAGATTAAAAAATTAGTAGCCGGCCGGCCAATGTCCTGCCGGATTTTCCGTTTTTTATTTATTATTGTTTACCAGCCATTTATGTGCCAGTATGGATCGAAAGTTATAAGTTTATGAATACAAGCCCTCCATGCATATATTCCCTTGGTGATTCCGCGCTTACGCTCGACCTGGGTAATTTCATTGAAGAAGACCTCAATGCGCGGGTATTAGCCATCTATGACTGGCTCGGAAGTAATCCCCTGGAGGGGGTCATCGACCGGATCGTTGCCTATAGTTCGGTCTCGGTCTTTTACGACCCCACCCAGATCGTTCACCGGAAGGCCATTTCCGAATGGTTGTTGGAAGGGTGGCAAAGGACCTCGGCTACCTCGCTCCGGGACGATGGTCGCGATATCCGCAGCCCCGTCCGCGATATCCGCATCCCCGTCTGTTATGAGGGGGAATACGCGCCCGACCTCGAAGCGGTTGCCCGGGAGAAAAGAATGTCCACAGAAGAAATCATCGACCTCCATTGTGGGGTTACCTACCGCATTTATATGATCGGGTTCCTGCCCGGATTCCCCTATATGGGAAAGACCGACACCCGCATCGAAATATCCCGGAAATCCCGCCCGGTGCCGGTAATCGCCGGCGGTGTAGGGATTGCAGGTCTGCAGACGGGAGTCTATCCGCTCAGCAGTCCGGGGGGCTGGCAGATCATCGGCAGGACCCCCATGCCCCTCTTCGACCGCGATGCCGACCCACCCATTCTACTGCGTACCGGCGACCGGGTCCGGTTTTATCCGGTTTCCAAGGCGGAGTATCGCAGTTTTTCCTTACTTTAGGCCTCCTTGTGAGGACCAAACCTGGTGATCTGCCCTCATTTCTGCACGCCTAAACGTATATTATGTCTTTCTCCATTATTAAACCCGGTCTGTTGGACACCATTCAGGACCTGGGGAGAAATGGTTTCAGCAACTGGGGGATACCGCCCGGCGGCGCGATGGACAGTTATGCAGCACAGGTGGCCAATCTACTGGTGGGCAACAATCAGTGTGAGGCCGTGATCGAGATTCACTTTCCGGGGCCGCAGATCCTTTTTGAGCAGAATACCATGATCGCCATTACCGGCGCTGATTTCTCCCCAACCGTCAATGATGAACTGATCCCGCGCTGGCAGCCCGTAGTCGTGCGAAAGAACACGGTGTTGCACTTTCCCACGCTCATTCAGGGCAGCCGGTGCTACCTCAGCGTGCACGGGGGATACTGTATGAAGAAATGGTTGAACAGTTACAGCACCAGTCTCAAGGCAGGGGCCGGAGGCTTGAACGGTATGCCCCTCAAAAAAGGTGACGAACTCCCCTTTAACGAGAACACGATCTACTTCGCCGGCTTGCTCAAGAACGACGAAAGCAACTTCGAAGTCCTGCCCTGGCGTGTAAATACAGAGAAGGTCTATCAATACCCGCATGAGATCGGCGTCATCCCCGGCCATGAATGGCCGCTGCTCTCGGCGGCATCGAAAGCGGCCTTCGCCGAAAACAATTTCCTTATCCATCCGTCGTCCGACCGGATGGGCTATCAGCTGAAAGGAAGTCCCCTCAGTTTGCAGCAACCGATGGAACTAGTCAGCTCCGCCGTGAGCTTCGGGACAGTCCAGCTCCTTCCCGATGGCCACCTCATCGTCCTCATGGCCGATCACCAAACGACCGGCGGTTATCCCCGGATCGCTCACGTCATCACAGCCCACCTGCCCAAGCTCGCCCAATTGCGGCCTTCGGATACCCTCCAGTTCAAATGGACGGATATGGAAGAAGCTGAACTACTCCTGACCGGCCGGAAAAAAGAGCTGCATATCCTCCAGC
>DATMLR010000365.1:0-12057 GCA_035570015.1 Puia sp. | reverse complement strand
GCCACCATCCTGACGATGGTCGAAAGAAAGAACCATAACTAAACCGATCATATGCTTCGAGAGATCAGCGAAGGACACGTTCGCACCGAAACCCACGACGGTGTCACCACCATTGAATTCTATCACCCCCAAAGCAACTCCCTGCCGGGGGCGCTGCTCGACGCCCTCACCCATGAGGTCCACGGCGCCGGCAATGACCCGCATACGCGTGTCATCGTCCTGCGTTCCGCAGGCGCAAAAGCATTTTGCGCCGGCGCCTCCTTCGACGAACTGATGGCTATCCAGAACGCCGACCAGGGGTTCCTCTTCTTCAGCGGCTTTGCTCACCTCATCAATGCCATGCGCAAATGCCCCCAGTTCGTGATCGCCCGCATCCACGGCCGATGCGTAGGCGGAGGCGTCGGCATCGCAGCAGCTGCCGATTACGCCGTTGCCGTCGAAGGCGCCGAAGTCAAGCTCAGCGAACTGGCCCTTGGGATCGGCCCATTTGTCGTAGGACCGGCTGTGGAAAGAAAGATCGGCCTTTCCGCCTTCAGTAGCCTGGCCATCGATGCGACCTTGTGGCGCGACGCTGAATGGGCCAGGAAACGTGGCCTCTTTACCGAACTGCATAGTCAGGTCAGCGAAATGGACGAATCCATCGACCGGCTGGCCCGCACCCTCACCCACTCCAGCCCCGAAGCAATGGCCCTGCTCAAAGCCACCTTCTGGAAGGGGACCGAACATTGGGACCAGCTGCTTATTGAAAGGGCAGCGATCAGCGGCCGGTTGATATTAAGCGAGTTCTCCCGGAAGGCCCTTTATAATTTCAGGAAAAAGTAATATTTTAATGCGATGGAAATGAAGTCCGAAGTAGAGATGCTGCGCTGGTCGCAATTCCGGGAAGGTGACCGGGAAGCATTTGCTGCTATTTACCAGGACCATATCCTGCAGCTCATCACTTTTGGACTGCGGCTCTGCCCGGATAAGGATCTGCTGAAAGACCAGATCCAGGAGCTCTTCGTCGAACTCTGGCATTCCCGGAAAAGCCTTGCCCCTATCCGGTCCGTCAAATTCTACCTCTTCAAGGCCCTTCGCTATAAGCTCGTCCGGCTGGAAAAAAACCGTTACCTCAGCCGCCAGTCCGCCCGGATCGCCTTCAGCCTCGATAACCCTCTCGAGGACCCCATCGAGACCAGTATCATAGAGAACGAATCCCGCGTCTCCCAGGTCGCCTGCCTGCGCCAGGCGATCAAATCCCTAAGCCACCGGCAACAGGAAGCGATCCAACTGCGCTATTTCCAGGGATTCACCAACGATCAGATCGCGGAGCTCATGGACCTCAACTATCAATCCGTCAGTAATCTGCTGCACCGCGCCCTGTCCCGTCTCAAAGAAGTCTATAAGACCCCTGTCTCGCACCTTCTCCTGGCAGCTGTATTAAAAATATTTTTTATCTCCTGAGTATAAGCCCCGGGAATTTTCCACTTATATATTGTGGAGAATCTCGACGATCAGACAAGAAAGCTTTTACAGGATGGCCAGGCATTTACCGAACGGCCGGAGGATATCAGGCAATTGGCAGATGCGATCTGGTCCGATATAACGACCCGACTGGACGCGGGATCGATTGACACCGCCGAAGCCCCGGTCAGGCGCAGGCGCAGGCGCTTGACGGGGCCGATAGCGGCTTCCGTATTTGGCCTCCTTGCTATCCTATGCACCATGATCTGGCTACGCCAACCCCACCGCCAACCGCTGACCCAGGATGGCCCCAAAGTCGCCAGCCTCCTGGTCCGCCAAGACCTTGACCGGATCAACCAGACGGATCGCAGCCAGACGGTCTACCTCGTCGATGGCAGCAGGGTTGTTCTGCAGCCGGGATCTGCCATCAGGCAGGTGGTATTCCTGCAAAAGGACAAACGTGAGGTGTATCTGGAAGGCAACGCTTATTTCGACGTTGCCAAGGACGCCCGCCGGCCCTTTTATGTTTACTCGGGAGACGTTGTAGTCCGCGTGCTGGGAACCAGTTTTAAGGTGGCAACGGATAAAGTGAGCGGTGATATCACCGTCCTCGTTACCACCGGCAAGGTGGCCGTGACCAGGAAGACGGCCCCGCTGCCGCAACCCCTCATCCTGACGACCAACCAGATCGCCTGGTATAAACAACACTCCCGCGACCTTGTACAACTCAAAGCGGAAAAGAAGGATCTTGCTCCGGACCTTATCCCGACCGCCCCGGCGATCAATTTCAACTTCGACGAGACCCCCGTCACCGACATCTTTCAGACCCTGGAGAATGCATACGGCATTCCCTTTCACTATGACAAAGCGACTTTTTCCAGTTGCGTGCTGACGACGACCCTGGGCGCGGAATCATTGGAAGATAAGATCAGGATCATTTGCGAGGCGATCGGCGCCACCTACGAGCTGAAGGAAGACGGGGTCTACCTGGAAGGGAAACCCTGCAAGTGACCCGCCCGATGAAGTGACCCGCCCGATGCAAAGGACTGCCAACTGTTAATTATAAAATTGTAAACCAAACGACTGAGCATGATTACACCCAAAGATCTCCACTTATAAAAAAATGGCGGTGCTGGAACACCACCATTTGAAACGCTCCCCCATCGCAAGTCATAGCTTTAACCAGGGGGATGATTTTGCCGCATTTTTTCAAACAGACAAAACCCACCCAAGATATGAACAAAAACGGAAAACCTAAACAAGCTGTTTTATTCATTATGAGAGTGTCTTTACTGCAAATTTTCCTGGTGCTGAGCTGTGTCAGCTACTCTTTTGCGGGTACGGCAACCGGCCAGGAAGTGCTGGATAAAAAGGTATCTCTGAACCTGCCATCCAAAGAGATCAGGACGGTGCTCAAAGCGATTGCTGCCTCCACCGAGATCGGCTTCACCTACAGCAACGGCGTGCTTCAAAACCGCCAAAAGATCACCGTTATCGCAAACGACGAACGCCTCGGCGATCTCCTGCTGCGGATCTTCGGCCCTCTTCATATCTCCTATGAGGTTATCGGCCACCAGATTGTCCTCAAAAAAGACCCCAACGCGCAATCCCCCACCACCGGCCGTTCCTCCGCTCCGGCCTTCCGGCCCATCACCGGGACGGTCATCGGCGCCGACGGCGCCCCGATACCGGGTGTCAGCGTGACGATCGCGGGAACCACCCGGGGCACTTCGACGGACGTCCAGGGACATTTTTCCATCGACGCCAAAGACGGGGATGTACTGGTTTTTTCCTCCATCGGCTTTGATATTTTCCGGGCCACCGTAGGGGCAACCGCTTCCGATCTTCATATCACCCTACCGAAAAGCGATCACTCCCTGAACGAAGTTGTCGTCACCGCACTTGGCATCAAACGCGAGGCAAAATCCCTTGGCTATTCTGCCCAGCAGATCTCCGGCAACGACGTCGTGAAAGCTGATGCGCCCGATATCTCCAATGGGCTCATCGGTAAGGTCGCCGGACTCAACATCACGGAACCCAATGGCGTCGAGGGCAGTTCCAGCCGCATCGTGATCCGGGGAAACAACAGCCTCCTCGGCAATAACCAACCGCTCATCGTCGTGGATGGCGTTATGATCGATAACGAGCCTATTTTACCCCAGGGTCAAAGCCTCACGCAACAGAACCTGCTGGGTCAAAACACCGATGTCAGCCAAAACCAGTCCGTCGACTATGGTTCTTTTCTCAATACCCTCAACGCGGATGATATCGAGACCTTCAATATCCTAAAGGGTCCCACGGCTGCCGCACTCTATGGCGCCCGGGGCGCCAACGGGGTCATCCTTATCACGACCAAGAAAGGCACCAAACATAAAGGTCTGGGCATCGATTATAATTTTGCCGATCGCTGGAATCAACCCTATCGCTTTATCAAGACGCAGCATGAATATGGGATGGGTATGGCCGATGCGCTGTATTCCGCAAATCCGGGATTCTATACGACGTCCGGCGGTCAGCCCCGCGAAACCAGTAGTAACGACTTCTATGGCGCGCGCTCCGTCATCCCCGGCGGCGGCAACTGGTGGAACTACATCGGATTCCCCGGCGACGGCGCTTCCTGGGGTCAGAAGGCGGAAGGCCAGCAGATCTTGTGGTGGGATGGTACCGAACGCCCTTATACCGGAAACCCCAATATCTTCAAGAGCTTTTACAGGACCGGCAATACCATGACCCACAACGTTTCCTTCTCCGGCGGCGGGGATGTTGGAACTGTCCGGGTTTCCTATACGCGCACCGATAACGACGCGATTACCTATAGCAGCAATTTCCACCAAAACGTTCTGAATGTAGGATCATCCCTGAACGTCAGCAGTCGGGTAAAGGTGGAAGCGACCATCAGCTACCTCAACCTCGTCCGCGAGAATGTACCCAATGTCTACGGCGAATCTTCCTCCTCCTCCGGCGTGGGTTATATCACCGACTATATGATCCCGATGGATTACAAGCCGCTGGAGCGTGGATTGGCCGTTAATAAGGACGGTTCGCAGAATCAGACCGTCATCACCCAAAGCCCCTCCCAGGATAATGGAGCGCCGGGCTATTACTGGTGGAATACCCTTGTTAATAACACGACCTTCACCCAGAACCAGTTTCTCGGCTCTGTCAAGCTGATCGCAGATATCACGCCCTGGTTGAATTTTACGGGTCACTCGGGTCTGGATTACTACACCAATCAGTTCGTGACGAAGAATCGCCCGATCGATGCGGCCGGGCTAAATGCATATTCCGGGGAGAACCTGTACAGCAACGACCTGTCCAACGTAGGCACCCAGAACCTCGATGCCTTGTTAACCCTCCATAAGGATAAGCTGTTCCCCGACTTCAACGCCAGTCTGACCGGCGGGGCCAGTTATTACCATAACAAGCTCTATGACATCTCGGCTTCCAACCCAGGCCCTTTCAATGCACCGTTTACCTACACCCTCAGCAACTATGCGGGCAACAACATTGCCATCCTCAATCCGGTCGAGAATTTTCAAGAAAGCGAGATCAATTCGGCGTATGGCATCCTGAACCTCTCTTATAAGGACTACCTCTTCCTGGAAGGCTCCGGTCGTAATGACTGGTCCTCTACCCTGCCTTCGGACAAATGGTCCTTCTTCTATCCGTCGGCAAACCTGAGCTTTGTCTTTACCAATGCGCTTAAACTCGGCAACATTCAGAACTGGCTCAGCTACGGGAAGATCCGGATCGCAGAGGCCGCAAGCGCGAACGGTTATATCCCCTATCAGACCGAATTCGTCTACAGCCCGGTCACACAGGCGGGCTTCACGACCGGCCTTTCGGTGCCGACGACCCTGCCTTCGGTGGGTATCGAACCTCAGCGTGCCCGATCTTTTGAGATGGGCGCCGATTTGGGTTTCCTGAATAACCGGATCAATTTCAATTTCACCTATTACGATATTTATTCGGACCATCAGATCCTCCCGGTCAACGTAGCCACCTCATCCGGATCGGACCGGCTGACGATCAATACGGGTGCGTTGCGGAACCGCGGCGTCGAATTCATCATCAATGCAGCTATATTCCGCCGGAAGGATTTCACCTGGGATATCGCGGTCAACGCTGGCCACAACAGTAACACGATCGTTGCACTCGAACCGGGAGTAACGCAGATCCCCATTGGCAGCTGGTTCGGCGGCGACGGCATCAACACCAACGCCCAGGTCGGCGACCAGTACGGCACCATCTACGGTCTCGACTATCAATACATCGGGAAACAAAAGGTCGTCAATCTGATCTATGCAGACGGCCCGAATACCGGTAACGGTCCGATCCTCGGCGCGCAGTATGCGACGACCAGCAGCGTTGTCAAGATCGGTAACTCAACCCCCAAGCTGACAGGCGGCATCGGCAATACGTTCCGCTACAAGGACTTTAGCCTTTATGTGCTGACCGACTTTCATCTCGGCGGCCAAATCTGGTCGGGCGACTACGCCACCCTCATGGGTCAGGGCGAGCTCCCTGAGACCACCCACGAACGCGACGGTCACGGCCTGCCCTTTACCTTCCCCGACGGATCGACAGGGAATGTCGGTGTTATTCTGCCCGGCGTGACTCCCGATGGCAAACCCAATACTGCCGTCGTCAATTCCTGGTGGAAATATGCCGGCAACTTCCAGTCCTGGGATAACATCCCCATTGTGCGGACCAACAGCATCTTTACCAATTCCTGGGCCAAGATGCGCGAGGTGGCGCTCACGTATAAATTGCCGGGCAAGCTTACCAGCGCTACGAAGGTCTTCCAGAACCTTTCCGTTTCGCTGATCGGCAGGGATCTGTTCTATTTATTCACCAAGCTCCCGGACCGCCTCAACCCCGAAGGGCTGACCGGTACCACCAACAACCAAAGCGTCCAGTTCGGTTCCTTGCCCGGGACGAGATCATTCGGGTTGACCGTTAAAGCCGGATTTTAATGTGATAGGAATAATTCATCCATTAACAACAACTCATTTGTATGATAAATAGAAGAAAATATTTGTATTCCGTGACAGCACTGGTCATCCTGTTCGGCGGAGCCAGTTCCTGTACCAAAAACTTCAAGAGTATCAATACCCCCCTGATAGGTTCTCCCACCGCTTCCGTCAGTCAGCTCTATGTCGCCTTTGTCTCTAATATGACGCTGGGCGACCAGCAGGTCGGCAATAACAGCTGGGTTTATCCGATCTCGCAGCTTGCGCCAGTTTACACCAAGGCCGACTACTCCTATGGCAACGACGGCGACGAATACTGGAGTAACTTTTATCATAATCTGCCGAACTACGAGGCCATGATGCAGTTGATCGCTCAGCAACCTGACACGACCATCTACACGAATGTAAAGTGCATGATGAAGGTATTGAAAGGGTATATGGCTATCAAGCTTAGCAACTTCTTCGGTGACATGCCTTATTCCGCCGCGGGACAATCGCTAAATTACAGTCCCAGCAATGATACGGTCCTGACGCCTGCCTACGATAAACAGCAGAGTATCTATTTGTCCGTGCTCAACGACCTGAAATGGGCCGTCGACAATTTCGACAACAGTACCACGCAGTTTACACCATCGAACGAACTTGTCCTGGAGGGTCTGATCCCGCAATGGATCGAATTTGCCAACAGCCTCCGGCTGCGGATCGCACTGAGCATGTATGCGAAAGACCCGACAGATGCCACGCCGCAGATTACCGATGCGCTCAGCAAGCCGCTGCTGGATGCCGACAATACGAACGTGGGGCTGTACCCGACGACCAATATCCCCAACATGGACCTTTCGGCCCGGATGTACTCCTTTGGAACGGAGTGCCGTCTCCGGATGGGCACGACGATGTGGAATCTGATGTCCTCCGATACGGCGGAAGACGGGAGCGGGATCTTCGACCCCCGCTGCAGCATTTTCTTTGAGCCCAACAACAACAACCAGTGGAATCCTTTCCCGCAGAACCCGACCAGCTCAACCCCGGCGGAGGAAGGTTCGCCCTACGATGAAGCCATCCGGAACACTGACTGGGCCAATAAAGACGGCAACCCGCCGACCCCGAATCTTTACGCCGACCTGAACTATTACTGGGCGGTGGACTACAACATACCAGAATTGTTCATGACGGCCGCCGAGGTCCATTTCCTCAAGGCGGAGATTTATGCCGCCGGTCTTGCCGGCATGGCGGCCAACATGACGACCGCTCAGACCGAATACAACAACGGTATTACCACATCCGTGAACTTCTGGACCCAACAGGCCATCAACTCCCAGATCTGGGTGGTCAACAATCCCACTGTGCTGCCGAGCCAGGCGACCATCAACGCCATGCTGGCCAACCCGATCGTACAATTTAATTCGTCAACGGCGCTCCAGCAGATCTATGCCCAGGAGTGGATCGATATGTTCCGCCAGCCCTGGGATGCCTGGACGTTGATGCGGAGGACCGGTGGTATGACCCCGATGGACCCCAATAACGCCAGTTTTTATACTTCTACCTACGGGAGCTTTCAAAGATATCAATATCCGTCATCCGAACAAACCTACAACAAGGCCAACTGGTTGGCTGAAACGGGGAATAATGATTTGACGACGACCAAGATCTGGATAGCGCAATAACCGAGCGAAACGAAGTTTCACCTGCACGTTCGCACATGAGAAAACGAAGGGCGGCCGATGGAGCCGCCTTTCACTTTTTAAAGATCATCATATTGATAGATCGGGTCCAGCCGCGACCCTGCGTCCATATCGAAGACCGGCTTGATCAGCCCGTCCTTCAGCCCATACACCCAGCCGTGCAGCTGCGGCCGCCCTTCTTCCTTCCATGCCCGCTGGATGATCGATGTTTTGGCCAGATGCGTCACCTGCTCCTTTACGTTCAGCTCCGTCAGCCGGTCTGCCCGCGCCTCCGGATGGGTGATCGCATCCAACTCCCGGCTGTGCAGCCGGTATACATCTTTGATATTCCGCAGCCACATATTCAGGACATAATTGTAATCGTGATTGGTCATCGCCGCTTTGATCCCGCCGCAGCCATAGTGGCCGCAGACGATCACATGACGCACCTTCAGATGATTGACCGCAAAATCCAGAACACTGAGCAGGTTGACATCGGTATGCACCACCATATTGGCGATGTTCCGGTGTACGAAAATCTCACCGGGCTGCGTACCCGTGATCCGGTCGGCGGGCACCCGGCTGTCGCTGCACCCGATCCAAAGGAATTCCGGCGTTTGGAGATGTGATAACCGCTCGAAATAAGCCGGATCCTCAGCCTTGATCGCGGCTGCCCAATCTTTGTTGTCGGCTAACAGCTTCTGTATCGGTGTCATATATTCAGTCCTCCGCAGACGCTGATCACCTGTCCCGTGATATACGTACTCATATCGCTGGCCAGGAACAATGTCGTCTCGGCAATCTCTTCCGCCTTTCCAAAACGTCCCAGCGGTATGTCCTCCAGGAATTTCTTTGCTCCATCCCCATCCTTGAGATAGTGTGTCATATCCGTCTCAATGAAACCCGGAGCGATCGCATTACACCGGATATTCCGGCTCCCCAGCTCCTTGGCGATCGACTTGGTGAACCCGATGATCCCCGCCTTGGACGCCGCATAGCTGCTCTGACCGGCGTTCCCCCCGATTCCTATGATGGAACTCATATTGATAATAGATCCCGATTTGGCCTTCATCATCGGCCGGATGACCTGCTTGGTTACATTAAATACGCTTTTCAGATTGACATTGATGACATCATCCCATTGATCGGGCGTAAGGCGAAGCAACAGATTATCTTTGGAGATCCCCGCATTATTAACACAAATGTCTATCGTCCCGAATTCCTTTACCACATCGTTCACAAACGCCTCACTCTCCGCAAACACCCCGGCATTACTCCGATAAGCCTTTGCCCTGACGCCCAGCCCCTTCAGCCGATCCTCCAACGCTTTAGCCTTCTCCTCACTGCTCACGTACGTAAACGCGACATGGGCCCCATGGGCGGCAAGCTTTAGTGCTATTGCCTCTCCAATGCCGCGGCTTGCGCCGGTTACAATTGCAATTTTCCCCTCCAGTAGTTTCATTTTTCTATTTTACTGTTGATTCAATTTTTTGTTTAAACCAATGAGTTTTCGCCAATTCGGTTTGTGGAATGTTTTTTCTTTCTTCCAAATCTCTCCCATAATCTTTTGCAGGAAGTACTTTAAAATAGGTCTCAAAATCATCACTGCGAAGAAGCTCAATTATGGATCGGTAATTCTCCTTAAATGATTTTAATTTTTTTGCGTTATCAATTTCCTTAAAAAAGGGGTACCCATTTCTTGCCAAAATAACGCCCGCCGAAAGATAGTCTCTTTCATGATTTTTCAAGTTAGTAATCTTTCGAATATATTCATGTCTATCAAAGGGCTTATTGACCTTGGCGTAGTATTCAAACAGATTTTCGGGGTGATACAAGAGATTCTCAAATGAATAATAGGGTAGAATAAATAGAAAAGGGTATTGTTTTTTTATCTCGACTAAGTCCTCATCCGATAGGTAATCCCTGTCAATAATTCCGTATTGTTTGAAATTTTTTGCCTTGTGAAACACATCGTTTTTATCCGATGCTACAAAGAAAAGAGTATTATCTATATTCAAGTCATTATAAAAGGGAGTATTCGTATTTTCAGAAAAGATAATTTTTCTTCCCTGAACTGCTTTGTCAATAAATGCCTTTGAAACAGCTATTTCAAATACTTCAAAACTGTTCTTAGCCTTCGGGGTTATAATTTGCGGTTTGTCAAAATCTAGTTCATCTAAATCTAAAATGCTACCCTTTTCATAGTCGGTAGCATATTCTATAAATCCTAATGAATGCGATGCTGTCCAGAATTGACAATTATCTGGAATCCATTTTTCGGTTATCTCCCTTAGGAAGTTGTATTGCAATTTGGTATTCAAATGCAGATCGATTTCATCATAAAAGAAAATGGTATCTTGAAAATATTCGCGTCGCGCTATAAGGTTAATAAGAATATTGAAGACTTCCTTCTCACCGGCGCTTAGATAGTTGTAATGAAAGGTTGAGTTGCCCTTTTCAAAATTTATCTGAGCCACTTTTCCTTCTAACGGCGGGATAATCTCCTTTAGTCTGAGCTTCGTTCCATTTTGGTTGCCAAAGATTCTCTCAAAGGAGGCATTGATGGGGTCAACAATTTCCTCAATGATCTTTGACCGGTCACCATTAACAAAATATTCTCTTAACAACTTGCCATAAATATGCTCCAGATCATTTTCAAACCTTTCATCCCGATCAATAAAGGTAGGTGGCCTGTCGGTATCCAATATTATGTCAAAGTTTGACCCTAAAGATGTTCTTGTTAATCGGGGAACTTGTCTAAAACTTGTTCTTCCATAGAAGCTCGTAGCCTTAATCTTACCTGTGCGGTGGGCCGCACCCTTTATCCAGCCTTCTTGGCCATATTCGGTATTTATAATTATCTCCTCAGTTGCTTCTTGATTTTTTTTGGGATCATATGATCTATCGGGAACGTATACAGTGCTGTTCCCTTTGTGATTTAAATTGCCTAGATAAGCGAAAGCATCGAATATGCTCGACTTTCCACTCCCATTGCTCCCGATCAGAAGAACGAGCTTTGCATCATCAGGTATCCCCTGTAATGTCAAATCCGTGAACCGTTTAAAATTTTTTAGCTGTAAGCTTTTGATCTTCATGGCGCAAAAATCTGCATTATTTGCCGAAAAACCCTTTCAAATATATAAACTCATTCGGTTGTTGGTGAAAAAATATATTTATTTGTAGTTCATTACTACCCATGAACCTATCAGGAAAAATTCGAAAAACACTTTTGGCTGCATTTGCCTTGGAAACACTTAGCTCGACGTGGTGTCTGAAACTTCACGGCTGGACGTCTGTGTTTTCCATCCTGTATCTTCTTTCCGGTGTCGCTATTGCTACAACACTCGTCCGCCTCCCGGAACTCCGCC
Organism: Puia sp.; assembly: GCA_035570015.1. Taxonomy (GTDB): domain Bacteria; phylum Bacteroidota; class Bacteroidia; order Chitinophagales; family Chitinophagaceae; genus Puia. Next base: position 612 of record DATMLR010000365.1, on the reverse strand, counting down.
TCCCTCCACCCGGCCCACGCCCCTGGCGAAACCCTGCCTTCCAGCGCAGCGCGATCCTGATTGGCCTGACTGCACTTGCCCTCTATTCCTGGTGTCTCTATTGGTTCGACGAAATGCCCATCGACATCACCAATGCCGACATGCTGCCCATCATAAAGGTCATGGCCGAACGCTTCCTTGCCGGACAACATAGCCATGTCTATGATCCCATTCCCGCCATCTGGCACGGGGCCCAGCCCATCTATCTTCCGGCCATGTGGCTTCCCTATGTACCTGCGGTCGCTATGGGGATTGACATGCGATGGATCGCCATCGCCGGCCTGCTCTTCGCCTTCGGCGCCTTCATCGTTCTGTACAAACCCTCCGGTTCCCGCGCTACATTCTTCCTCGGCGTGCTGGCGTTCCTGTTATTTTGGTGGATCGTTGCCGACAATACCCCCGGCATCGTCAGCGTGTCGGAAGAAGGAGTGGTAATCGGTTATTACACACTTCTTGTCCTTGCTCTGGTCTCCGGCAAACCCTGGCTGACCGGCATCGCGATCTCGCTGTGTATGTTGAGCCGCTACGCGCTGGTCGGTTGGATTCCCGCATACTTATTATGGCTGATCCTGG
>DATMLR010000364.1:0-13180 GCA_035570015.1 Puia sp. | reverse complement strand
CCGCAGGTTAAGGAGGTATTCCTGCGACGTACGCGCATGATCAATGCGATCCGGCAGTTTCTCAATGAGCGCGGTGCGTTGGAAGTCGATACTCCCGTGCTGCAAGCCATCCCCGGCGGTGCGGCCGCCCGCCCATTTATTACGCATCACAACGCCCTGGACGTTCCCTTCTATCTCCGGATCGCCAATGAATTGTACCTGAAACGGCTGATCGTGGGCGGCTTCGACTGGGTGTACGAGTTCAGCCGCAACTTGCGCAACGAAGGCATGGACCGCACGCATAACCCGGAGTTCACGGTCCTTGAATTTTACACTGCCTACAAGGATTATCTCTGGATGATGGAGACGACCGAGCAGTTGCTGGAAGCTGCCGCGACAGCAACCAATGGCGTAAGCTGGACGATGGTCGATGGCCAGGAGATCGATTTCAAGGCGCCTTACCGGCGCGTCACCATGTACGACGCCATCAAAGAATATACAGGCACCGATATCGAGGGAATGGACGAGAACGATCTCCGGGAGCTCTGCCACCGCCTGCATATCCATGTGGAGCCGAGCATGGGGAAGGGCAAGCTGATCGATGAGATCTTTAGCGATAAATGCGAACATCATTTTATCCAGCCCACCTTTATTACCGACTATCCGGTGGAAATGAGCCCGCTGACCAAGCGACATCGGAGCCGGGCGGGGCTGGTGGAACGTTTTGAGCTGATCGTAAACGGAAAGGAGATCGCTAATGCCTATAGCGAACTGAACGACCCGCTTGAGCAGCGGGAACGTTTTGAGGCCCAGTTGCAGCTGATGGAACGTGGTGACGACGAGGCCATGTTCATCGACTATGATTTCCTGCGGGCCCTGGAATATGGGATGCCCCCCACCGCCGGGATCGGATTCGGGATCGACCGGCTCTGCATGCTATTGACCGGCCAATCCAGTATCCAGGATGTGTTGCTCTTCCCGCAGATGAGGCCGGAGGCCTGACGCGGAGCGCCCGGAGGCTTGACCGGAGGCTTGACGCGGAGCGCCCGGAGGCTTGACCGGAGGCTTGACGCGAAGCGCCCGGAGGCTTGCCCGCGAAATCGCTGCGCGGAATGTCCTAAAAATTTGTTAAATTACTTACCTAAACGATTGCCATATGAACAATGCAACCCTCACCAAGGTAGGGACGATCTTCTACGCCCTTGTCATTGGATTCTTTGGTATCAACCATTTTCTCGAAGGAACCGGGATGCAAAAGATGGTGCCCTCCTTTCTCCCCGGGGGCGTCATCTGGGTCTATCTTACCGGCGCCTGTCTGATTGCCGCGGCCATCGCGTTCCTGGTCAACAAGCAGGTCCGGCTGGCGGGTCTGCTGTTATGTCTCTTCCTGTTGCTGATCGTGTTAACCGTTCACCTGCCCGCTGTCCTGCATGCCCCCGACAGTAGCGCGAGGCGGTTCCCCATGACCAATCTGATCAAAGACACCGGATTGGCGGCGGCCGCCCTGTTGGTGGCCGGGAGTAAAAGAAACATACTCGGGCGCTGAGATCATTTAGGCGACGGTCAAATGATGCTCAAAACAAAACCTCCCGCTTCACTGCGGGAGGAGGATGTTGCCTTTTACCCAGGATTAAAAATGAAAAGAGTTGGTTCCCTGCCGTCACGCCGATTGGCGGGCAATCAGAGGAACAGGTCGTTCATGAGTTTCAGTTCGGGGTTGACTGCATATTGTGTAAAGTCAGTCACTCCCTCCCCTTTTAGAACGTCCTCATCAATGAAAAAATTGCCTGTCGTTTCGAACGAAGGTCTTTGAAGGATGTAGAAGGCCGCATCCGCCACGATCTCCGGCCGACGGCTGCGCTGCATCAGGAAGTCGCCGCCCAGCAGGTTCTTTACAGCCGCGGTAGCGATCGTGGTCTTTGGCCAGAGCGCGTTGGCCGCAATCCGGTATTGCCGCAGGTCTTCCGCCAGGCCCAGGACGATCATACTCATCCCATATTTGCTCAGGGTATAAGCCAGATGTGGGCCAAACCAGCGCGGATCCAGGTTCAACGGCGGTGAAAGATTCAGGATATGCGGGTTGTGTGCAGTCTTCAGATGCGGGATGCAAGCCTGGCTCATCAGGAACGTACCCCTGACATTGATATTCTGGATCAGATCGTACCGCTTTACATCCTGCTGCTCCGTCGTGGCGATATTAATCGCGCTGGCGTTGTTGACCAGCACATCCAGCTGGCCAAAGTGAGCGACCGTAGCCGCTACCATTTCTCTGATCTTGTCCTCGAACCGGATGTCACCGTGCAGGGGCAGGACTTTGCCGTTACCGGCTGCAGCAATCTCCTCCGCAGCGGTATAGATCGTCCCTTCCAGCTTTGGATTGGGTTCATTTGTCTTACCAATGATGGCGATATTGGCGCCTGCTCCTGCGAGGCGGATCGCAATGGCTTTGCCGATCCCGCGGGTGCCGCCCGTTATCAGAACGGTCTTGTTTTCAAAGCTCTGCATGGACCTCTTTAACTCCAAATTATGTCAAATTATTCTGGCTCCAAAAAAATAGCGGAGAAGCACGTTGAGGGCTGCGTATTTCTACGATCCGGGCCGTAAAAACAGAAGCGCAGAAATAGAGCAATTATTCTCTTGTCCTGGCTGGACCTGTATTGTATGTTTGTATTGTTAGTATGATCGATGAGGGATTCGAAATTATCCAATAGAAAAACCAAAATCCAACGTCCGAAGAAAAACCGCATCCACATCCTTGAGAAAGACCAACGTTTTTAAAACCAAATCCAAAAGAAAGACCCCGAATCCGATCGATTAAACTGATTCTAAAATCCAACATCCAAACATCCAGATCCTAAGAACAAACCGACTTAAAATTTGTACCTATTGATGGCCAAGACTTGTTGGTTAAGATCGTACAAAAGAATTGAAAAGTCCTGATAATATCAGGACTTTTCTTTTGCATGGAACCAACGCTCAGCTATAAGTCGTATGCCCGTCTATTGTTGCTTTTCCATTCTATATATTTTGACGGCCCCGGCCTTAGTGGCCGCCGGACGCGATCGCTACGTTCCGTTTGAAAGGTTGCAGGAAAACGATTGGGATACAGAATAATACGAATACCCCGATCGTCAGATAAAGGTTATCATAGGTTACGAGGAGCGTCTGCCTGGTTACGATGCCCTCCAGCGCCGCATTTGCCTTTTGGGTGGCATCGGACAGGGAAGACCCCCTGCTCATAAAGCCCTGGATGATAGCCGCCCGCCGGTTAACGAATTCCGTATTATAGGGGTTGAAATACCCGATCAGGTCATTCCGTACGATCCCGGATTTGATATGGATCAGCGTCGTCAGGATGGCAATCCCGAAGGACCCGCCCAACTGTCGCATCATGTTGTTCAGGCCTGTGCCCTGCCCGATATCCGGCCCTTTAAGACCCTGCAGCGCCAGGGTGGTCAGGGGTACAAACAGGATAGACATCCCGATCCCCCGCACAATAAGCGGCCAGAAAAAGTCTCCGGTTCCCGATTCCAATGTGGAATTGGATAACATCCATGTAAACACAAAGAAGAGAAAGAACCCTCCTGTAGCCATGAATTGGGCCGGCACTTTTCTCTTTAGCATCTGGCCGACAAAAGGCATCATCAAGATCGTTGCGAGACCGCCGGGGAAGAGGATCAGTCCCGTCTGCTGCGCGTCAAAACCCAGGAGGTTCTGACAAAACACCGGAAAGACGAATACCGATCCATATAAGGCAAAACCAAGTACAAACGATGTAACGATGCCGATGGCAAAACTTCGGTTCTTCAGGATACGGAAATTGACCACGGGATGATCCGTACTCAGTTCACGCCAGAGAAAAACGATCGCCGATACAATGGTCGCAAAAGTGAGTACCGTGATATAAGGCGTTGAAAACCAGTCTTCTGATTCCCCTTTTTCCAATACTACCTGGAGACTTCCGACGCCAACAGCCAGGAAGAGGATCCCCCACCAGTCAATGGGTTTCCCCTTGGCATATCTTGGCGATTCCCGCACAAACAGCATCACGCAGAAAGCGGCGATGGCGCCGACCGGCAGATTTACATAGAAGATCCAGGGCCAGGTAAAGTGTTTGACGATGTATCCCCCGATGGTAGGCCCCACGGTGGGCCCCACAACCGCTCCCATCCCGAATAGTGCTGTCGCCATTCCGATCTCTTCCCGCGGCCAGGTCTCCATCAGGATGGCCTGCGCCGTGGATAGCAACCCACCCCCTGCCAGGCCCTGCAACAGGCGGTAGGCGATTAGTTGTGAAAGTGAATGCGCATTTCCACAAAGGAATGACGCAATGGTAAAGATGATAATAGAAGTAAGAAAGTAGTTTTTTCTCCCGAACCGGTCGCCCAGCCAGCCGGACATCGGCAGGACGATCACGTTGGCTACGGCGTAGCCCGTCACGATCCAGCCCGCATCCTCCAGCGTCGCGCCCAGGTTGCCCATGATGTCAGGCAACGCGACATTCACAATGGTGGTATCGATCAGCTCCAGCAAGGAAGCGACGATAACCGTTATAGTGATGATCCATTTTCTAAGTCCATGTTCAGCCATGACTCAATAATTTTATTTCGTATACACGACCACATCGACACTCATGCCTGCACGCAGCAATTTGACCAGCGACGAATCCGCATCAATCTTTATCCGAACGGGAACGCGTTGCACGACCTTGACGAAGTTGCCCGTGGCGTTATCGGGAGGAAGCAGCGAGAATTTTGCACCTGTCGCCCCGGAGAAAGATTCGATCTGGCCGTGGAAGGTGCTGTCCGAAAAGGCGTCTACCGAGATATCGACCTTTTGACCGAGCCGTAAAGGCTCCATCTGCGTCTCCTTGAAATTCGCCGTAACGTAGATGCCGTTTGCATTTACGACGGAGAAGAGGGTCTGACCGGCCTGAACCAGCTGTCCCAGCTGGATATTCTTTTTGGAAACGACACCAGTGGCGGGCGCGGTGATCACCGTATAGGTGAGCTGCAATTTCGCATAGTCCACATCCGCCTGGCGGGAGGCGAGATTCGATGCCGTGGCCCCGACCTGGCGTTGGTTTACATCGACCCTCCTGGTTTGACTTGGCACCTGGGTCTGCGCGACCTGAAGCGCCGCTTCAGCCGATTCCTTGGCCGCTTTGGCATCATCGTACTGTGCCTTTGTTATGGCATGATCGTTATACAGGTTCTCATACCGCGCAAAGTCTTCGTTTGCCTTCCAGACCGCAACCTTCGCCTGGTCTACGGTAGCTACGGCAGTCGCGATGCTGGCCTTTGATTCATTCACAACGAACTGCGACACGTCTACGCTCTGTTTCTGCGAGGTAAGGGCCGCCTGTGCTTGCTGCAACCGCACCTGGTAATCGCGGTCATCCAGCACGACAAGCGTGTCGCCGGCATGCACGAATTGGTTATCCACAAAGCGGATTTCCTTTACATATCCGCCTACCCGTGCGACCACCGGGCTGATATCCGCATCGATCTGGGCGTCGTCGGTTGTCTCATGCACCTTATAATAGAGATACTCCTTGATACCAAAGATGGCTGCTCCAACCAGTACAAGACCCAGGATGATGGGAAATACTATGTTTCTACGCGGCTTTTTTTGAGTGGCATTCTGTTCCATAATATAAATCAGTTTGTAATGCTTTTTTTGTTGATGGTTCTAAAGCCGGACCTTCCCGGTTGATTTTAATACATTGTAATAAGCGATGGTGGCATCCGACATGGCCAGTTCCAGGTTGACCCGCGACTGGTACAACAAGGTCTGAGCGTCGATCCGGTCCGTCGTATTGACGAGGTTATTCCTGAATTTGGATTCCGTGATCCGTTCGTTCTCCTGTGCCTGGGTTACCGCCACTTGCAGCACCTTAATCTGCTCCAGCGCCTGCTGATAAGCAATGAACTGTTGGTGGACGTCCTTGTGGATCTCGTCTACGTCCTGGTCGCGGGCCGTATTCAGCTCTGCCCGGTTCAGGCTTGCCTCATGCTCCTTGTTCTTATTGGTATACAGCGTACCGATATCCCAGGACGCCCCGATGCCGAAGGTGATCGGCGCCAACAGATTGTTATGCGTCGGGATGATCTCCCCGGTAGGGTTGATATAATACATCCCGGCCGATGCAGCCACCGTCGGCAACCGCTGGTCATGGATCTTTTTCAGATTGACATCCGCCAGTCTTTGCTGATACGACAATTCCGAAAGTTCGCGGCGGTTAATCTCCGCCTGCTGGATCAGATCGGGCAGTGCCAGGTTTTCGTCCGTCTTGTAATTGACGGCGTCGATCGTGATCGTAGTCGTGTCCGGCAGCCCGAGCATGATATTCATATCATAGTTGGCAACCTTCCGGTTGTCCTCAAGCTGGATCTGTGTCAGCTGCATTTGAGACTTCTGGAGCTGGTAGCGCAGAACGTCGTTCTGTGTCGCGAGGCCCTGGCTTTCATATTTGGTGATCTCGTCCAGCTTGCTTTGCACGTCGTCCATGTTGCGGGCGACGATCAGCTGGTTCTGGAGGATCTTATCATAATTGAGATAAGCGCTGATCACGAGATACGTAATATCGTCCTTATCCTTATCCGCATCGAGACGGCTCAGCTGGACCATCAGGTCGGCCGACTGTTTGGCGTATTTCAACTGATTTCCCGCGAAGATCGGCTCGCTCGCCGAAAGCGTACCCAGATAGGCCGGGAAGTCAAAAGGGAGCTTGATCGGCGTCTTGGTAAGCCCCGGGATGCTGACGAGCTGCGAAAGCATCAGCGCGTGCAGGTATTGAAAACTAACCTTCAGCGACGGGAGCTGCGCATCTTTCGCCTGAGCCAGCCGTGACAGCGCTTCATCGATCTTATATTGCTGCCTCTTTAAATCCTTACTGTTTTGTAGCCCGAGCTGTACGGCCTCCTGCAGACTGAGTTTCATCGGCTGCGCTTCAGCCATAAGACCCATCGACAGTAGTAAGACTACAACTCCTAATAACCTTCTTTTCATGTTATTCAAGTGTTTATAACTGCAATTTTTCTTGTAAAGATCTTAATGACCCTTATGGTCATCTCTCATTGGCCCGCTATCGTTTCTAATATCCAGATGCGCTCTCAGCAGATGCTTGAGGTGAGCTTTTAGCCGCGTGGAAAGTCGCTGGCGATATTGCTCGTCATTTATATCTTCTCCCAGGGCAAGCGTAGTACAGGAATACACTTTGGATTGTGTGTAGTAAGATATCGTTCCCATGATCGTCCCCACCGTCATCGGGATATCCACCTGCCGAAAGAGCTTCTTCTGCTGACCATCGGCAATAATCTTATTGATCTGTTCCAGGTTGCGCAATTTGATCCCGATCGTCCGGCGCTTGATCTCCTCCGAGCGGGCACTGTTCTCCTGCCACATGATCGTATGGAACTTCATATTGTTCAGGATGCGGTCGACATAGAAATCAACCAGCCGGTCCACTTTGTCCCAGGGACTAAGCGACATATCCTTGTTCAGCTCATCGAGGATACCATAGACATATCCTCCCCGGGATTCGATCAGCGATTCCAGCAGTTTTTCTTTGGACCCAAAATAATAGGAGATCATCGCCAGGTTCACCCCGGCTTGCTGGGCAATATCCCGGACGGAGGTCCCGTCAAAACCCTTTTCCGCGAAAAGCTCCTCAGCCACGTTTAGAATATGCTCTCTTTTATCACTCATTTTTGGGCTATCTGCTCCTTTATGGGCACAAAATTAAACAAACGTTTGAATTAAACAAACGTTTAATTGACTTTTTTTTGGGAGCCGGAAGGCCTTGAAGGCTAATAGCGTGATTGACAAAAAATTATGTGATAGAAAAAATTACTTGGGAAGGTTGTTCCCGGAAGTGTAGATTACCCCGGTCATGTGTTTGATCGTATGCGAGCGAAAATTCTCGTCCGCTTCCATCCCTGTCCCACGCAGGATTTTGTCCTTTTGATTGATTTGAACAGAGTCGTCGGTCGTAAACTTGTGCGTGTGCTGGTCCCACCAAAGATACTTACAGTGAAGTGTATCCCCTTTCAGGATATTCTTCACCACGACCGAATCGCGAAGGAAGACCTTCTCCTGGTTTGGCAGATATTTCCCGTATCGCGCGTCCAGCTGGCTTTCGATGGTCGGTTTCTCATTCACCAAAATCGAATCCCTGAAAAAATCGACGTGCAGCGTTTTCGGAAATTCAAAATACGGCGAATCCGTCCGCTGATAATGGAGCATGTACGGCGACCGAAGCTTGCCTTTTACCCGAGCTTGTAATTGGCCCGTTTGCAATCCTGCCTCGCTGAGATAGGCCTGGATATTCATCCCTTCCTCCGGGACTTCCACATGCGGGCCTTTGCTGGTAACCGGCTGATTGGTCTTGTCGTTGCATCCGATGCCAACCGTCAGCAAAAAATAAAACGTCCATTTACGAATTGAGCTCACTGATGGCATATAGACCTTTATAGATTAAATAAGGGTCCACAAATATCTTCTTTTTCAGGTGACGGGTGAAATATGGGGCGTCCCCGCCGCTCATGAGCACGTTAAAATTGTCATATTTATCTTCGTACGCCTCAATAATCCCATCGATCTCTTTTGCCATACCCAGGATCACTCCGCTCAGGATATTGGTCCGCGTGTCATATCCGACCAGCGGAAAATTCCAGTCCGGCTTCACCAGCGGTAATTTCGCCGTCAGCGTATGCAGCGACTTAAACCGCATCTCCATCCCGGGTGAGATGCTCCCACCCATGAATTCCCGGTATTTGTTGACATAGTTATACGTGATTGCCGAGCCCAGCCCGATTACAAGATTGTTCTTCCCGGGGAACAAGGTCACCGCTGCCGCTGTCAATGCCAGCCGGTCGGCGCCGATCGTGTCCGGCTTTCCAACCGGTGTCGTGATGGGCAATTTGGAGCTGTGATCAAGCTTGTGAAAACGGGTCGCTGTCCGCAACGCATCTTCCAGCCCCGGATTGTGATGGATCACAGACGAAAGGATCGAGCGGGTCGGTTTGAACCGCGCGAGCAGTGTCCGGATCGTTTCATCCCGGTCGTCTTCGAGCACGACTTCCTGCATGAATTGCCCATCCGTAAAGACGCCGCATTTCATCCGGGTATTGCCAAAATCGAAACAAAGTGTGGTAGCCATCTTAGTCCTCAAATTTGAATGAGGAAAGGTTTTTAAAATGCCCGTTCAGCTTCACCTTATCCTTTAAGGTCTCCATCTCTGCAATCACCGGCAGCACCTTTCCAAGATGACGTTTGAGATATTCCTGCCGCTGCTCCTCCCGCAATAAACCCAGCAATTCATATTCCTGCTCCAGGGAAAGTCCCGCATGATGCGCAATATCATAGCTCACCAGCTCTTCATCTGGCTTGTTGAACTCTTTGGTGATATTGAGCAGTTTATGCAGATGCCGGATTGCTTCGATCACTTTGGTCATGAGGGCCCGTTTGCCCGGTCCCTCTGTATTATCAGGATAATTTACGATCGCACCGCTGAACAATTTATCCGGGACCGTCTTGATCAGTTCCAGCACGCGAAAGACGCGCAGCCCCTGTGTCCGGATATCCATCTCCCCGTTCTCATACTGCTTCACCAACTCCGTGATCTGCACGAGCGTACCCATTTCATTCAGCCGGTTGTCAATGACGGCGGGGATACCAAATGGCTTCTTTTCCGAATGGCACTCACTGACAAGCTGTTTGTACCGCGGCTCGAAGATATGCAGGTTCACGATCTCACCGGGATATACGACAATACCCAGGGGAAACACCGGGATGAAATTGGTCATGGTCTGCAAAAATAAGTTATTTTCCAGGTCCCGTTACCAGGGTCAGCAGGTACTCCTCAACCGTATCCGGCCGGATCTCCCGGATGCAATGACAGTCCCCTGTACGTCTGCAATCTTCGCAATATTCCGTCCTTACGAACACCCGCGCCTTCGGCCCCACCGGCGCCCAGCGGCCCGGATGCATCGGTCGGATCGGCGGATAAATGCCCAGCGCATGAATGCCCAGCGCCGCCGCCAGGTGAAGTGGTCCCGTGCTCGCAGCGACCAGTCCGTTGGCCTTTGAAATAAAGGTCATTAATTGCCCCAGCGTCAGCCGTCCCGTCAAGTCTGTCACCTCCGGATGGTTAGCCAAGAGCGGCGCCACCTGGTCCCGTTCCGACGCCGTCCCGCTTACAAAAATTTTGAACCGTTCCCGCGGAAGCAGCCCGATCAGCCGTCCATAATTCTCCAACCCCCATTCGCGCGCACTGCCGCGGGACTTTGGATGGAGAATGAGGTTGAACCGTCGCGCGTCCAATAACTCTTCTACGTGCGGCGGCAACTCACCCAGCCGGGTGAGTCCGTATTTTCCGCCAATTTCTTCCAGCGAATATTCACTTCGCGCGCCGAGCGGCGCCAACAACCGCAAATTGAGCTGCGCCTCATGGTAGACAGAATTTCTTCGTGATAGCCGGACCAACTCATTGCAATCCCGCCAGTGATAGATCCGGTTGGTCGTCCCGATCCGTTCAGCGATCCGCGCCATCCGCGCAACCCTGGCGATCGTCTTATCCGGAAAAACATGAATAATGCAGTCAGCGCCCGTCGCCGCCATCGCCCGCGCCGCTTCACGAGCCGGAAGCGCCCGCCATTCATCCCAATTGAGAAAGGAATCGATATGCTCGCAGGCAGCGATGATATCTTTCGTATAGGATCGTCCCAGGAAAAGGATCCGTGCCGACGGATACAGCGACCGCAGCACGCCGGCCACCGGTAATGTCAGCACTACGTCGCCGATCGCATCCGTTCGGCTGATGATAAAAACGGCCCGGCTCATGCGCCCGGCCCTTTTCGTCCGCGAAAGGCCCGCTCCGCATTCTTCCTCGCGCGACGGAGTTTTACATATACATCCATCAGGACTAACCGAAGTTTCTCCGCGGAGCTGATCGGAAAGGCGCCTTTCCTGCAATATACCGTATCCGTCTTGTTGAGCCACCAGCGTTCGTATCCGTGGGCGGCCATCCAGCCGCTGATCTCGCCATAGTAAGGGTTGAGATAACTCTTTCCGTGCGTCTCCACCGAAACGACCAGCGGGCGGCTGATCAGATTCTGCACCACATACCATTCACTGCCCTCCGTATCGACGCTCAACAGGTCGATCGTCCCGTCATCCAGCTCGTCAAACGTTCGGCACTCTACGGCAAATGTATCTTCTTTCCTGATCCGATAGTCATCATTGATCTGGGCGGGACTGTAGGGGAGGGTAGAGACGAAGGTGGACGCATCGCGCTGCACCAGTTCCAGTACGCCGTGATGATCGAATACCGCGAAAGGAAGAAGACTCACATTGCCGAAATCACGGAAGTAGTGCCGGATGGCGGCGATGCTTTTGGGGTCCGGCTCGACCAGCGTGGTCCTCAGGCGGTCCTTGACGATAAAATCCAGAATATTCGACATTTCAGGCATGAACACGCCTACTTCGCAGATATGACGGAGGGTAATTTTTTTGGCAGAGCATTTCTTGTAAAGCTCCTTTTCCATTCCGGCTCTCATTCCGGCAAATATAGCCATTACTTGATCTTCACCAGCATCTTCAAACAGAAAAGGTACTTCCGGACGGTAGAGTAGTTCTTCACTGCCAGCAGCAGCCGGTAATTCGCCAGAAACAACCCTACCCGGCGGAGATCGTTCCAGGGAGCGAAATTCCGGTAGCTGGTTACCAGCGCCCGCAGCAAGCGTTTCTGCGGTACAAGCGATTCCGGACAGGCCGCGCAATAGGCATTCATGCGGATGCGGATCCGCGCCAGTTCTTTCTGTCGCTTCTGAGCCCGCTGAACAGCCGCGTCTTTTTTCGTCCTCCCTCCTACTACTCCGAATACATTCCCCGCATGCTGCCGGTATTTGACCAGCACCTCCGGCAGATAAAGCACCCCTCCATATAGAGTTGCATGATATGCCAGCCAGCCGTCGTGCGGCACCTCCTCCAGGAACGGGCTGGCCCTTTCAAACAGATCACGCGTGATCAGCGTCGCATGACCATACATTCTCGAAAACACGCAAAGTTGCCGGCAATCGTCGAAAGACTGGTAGTGGGCAAGATCCGAAATGCGCCGCCCGAGCGGTTGTAACGCTTCATCGCAGAGATCGGAATCGCAATAGACCATCGGATGACTGCCGATCGCTCCGACCATCTTCGTTATTTTTTCCGGGAACCAGTAATCATCCTGATCGCAAAGCGCGATGTACTTTCCGGCGGTCAGCCGGCAGCCCTTCTCGAAATTTCGGACAAATCCCAGGTTGCGCTCGTTGACCACCACCCGTATCCGCGGATCGCGGCCGGCATACTCCCGGAGAATGTCAACGGTCCGGTCGATGCTTCCATCATCAATCGCAATGATCTCCAGCGCGGGCCAGGTCTGCGCCAATATTGAACGAAGCTGCTCGTGCAGATACGCTTCGCCGTTATAGGTGCCTAATACAACCGATACTAATGGGAACTCATTCATGGTGTTGCTCGCTCTTCCACCAGCGATAACCAATAATGCCGAATAGAACCAATGGCGTCACGGCGAGATAAATAATGCCTCTGTTCAACGCCCGCGCCGGCCGCTCACCCAGTTGCTGCGCCGTCCGGGTGCAAATGGAGCACTGCGCGCCGGCTGGTGTCTGGTCGACAACCAGGAGCAAGAACAGGACCACTACCAATACACTGAACTTTTTCATACCGGACGATAAGCTATCAAAGATACCAAACTTCAGTCAACCTCACTGGGCGGCGTGACATGTCCGGGAGAGACCTTTTCCGATTATGCGTATAATTTCAATTTATACGTATAATGGTACCCTAGGCCAAATCCGACTATCTCGTCTCTTCCGTCTTCATCGCCCGCGCCGACCTCTTCCGCTCCTCTTCATCCAGGATCACCTTCCGAAGCCGGATTTTTTTGGGCGTCACCTCTATACATTCATCCTGCTGGATATATTCCATACATTCCTCCAGAGTCATCTGCTTTTTCGGAACGATCCGGACTGCGTCGTCGCTTCCACTCGCCCGCATATTGGTCAGCTTCTTTCCTTCCGTCGCGTTGACGATCAGATCGCCCGGCTTAATATGCTCTGCAATGATCTGGCCCACATATACGTCCTCCCCGGGATCGACGAAGAAAGTCCCGCGGTCCTGTAATTTATCAATA